>CAYVSR010000138.1:1886-5378 GCA_964453125.1 uncultured Phycisphaeraceae bacterium
GAGACGACATCGATCTTGAGTCGGCCGATGAGGGGCGCCACGGCGGCGATGGCGTTCACGCGATCTTCATCGCCCATCGCCGAAACGGCCAGCGCGATGTGCGCCGCGTCGAAGGCATGCTCCGGGAGCGTGGCGTCCTGATCCACCCAGGCCGACCGACCCTGCTCGATCGCAGCGTCCCACGCGGGCATGAGCGCCTGCGTCCACATGTGAAAGCCGAAGACCCCCTGCTCACCCGCGAAGTCGTCCACGTAGACGACGCCCGTAGCGCACCGCGAGGGGAACTTCGCCGCGCGAAGCGTCGCGGCGAGCAGCACGGCGTGCTCGGTGCAATCCCCTTCCCTGGTGCGCGCAACCTCTGACGCCGTGGCGAAGCCGACGTCCAGGTTCTTGGACGTGATATGGGCGGCGACGTTCTTGCGGAGCGCGGGCAAGCCCTTGTTCGCCGTGTCCTCCCACCAGGAGGGTTGTGCGCCGTGCGTTACTGCGATGGTGACGGTCTGCATCTCGTGCTCCGGCACATCGGTCTTGGCGAGCGTTTGCACCGCCGGATCCCCGGCGCCGATCATGACCGTCGAAGCCATGTACGGCGCCTTGTCCGCGACTTCCTCCACGCCGCCCATCTTCTCCGCCACCGTCACTCGCCCGCTTCTCGCGTCGATTCGATCGAACTGCTGACTCGCGGTCGTGGGCAAGTCCGGCAATTCTCCCTCGCTCACGCGCACCACGTACACCGCTTTCTTCGCCGCCCGAGGTCGCTCGATCTCCTTGCTTGGATGCACCAGCGTGCTCGCCATGATCTCGGGCGCGTCGGCCGGCAGCAGCGCGATGTCCTTGTCGGCGCGGAGGAGGGTGAGCGTCAGGCCGCCGAGGTTGGTGTCGCCGCGGACGAGTTGGCCCTCGGCGTCGATCCATTCGACGCTCTCGACGCCCGGCGCGACGGACTGCGTCGTGCCCCACGCCTGCGCGGGGACGGTCTTGCCGAAGGCCTCGGCCTTGTCGCCGAGGTCCTCCTTGCGCGTGCGTGTGACGGTGACGGGCGTGATGCCGCCCATGGGGTCGATGGTGCGGGCGGTGAGCGTGCGCTCGCCGGCGCGGGCTTTCTCTTCGAACAGGCGGGCGGCGGCGCCCGGGGTGAGGACGTCGTCAGCGCCTGGGGGCGGCCAGGCTTCGGTGCGCTTCGTCTCGCGCCCGGCCTGCGACTCGGTGATCTCGACGGTGGCGCCCTTCCAGACGAACTCGCTGACCATGGGCAAGGCGCCGAGGCGCTGCTCGCTGCGCATGCGAACGGGTTTGCCGGCGGGGGTCTCGACGAACTCGCTTGCGATCGTGACTTCAAGCGAGACGTCGGCGCGCCCGACCTTGAGGCTGATCTGGGAGCGCGAGCGGAGGTTGGCGGGGGCGCCGGGCTCGTCGGCGGGGACTTCGTCCTCCGTCTCGTGCATCCAGCCGGCTTTCTGGTCCATCATGCGGACGACGTACCAGCGTTCTTCGGTGGCGCGGGTGGCCGGGTCCGCCGCGCGGGCGCGCGGGGCGAGCGCGAGCGCCACGCACGCGAGCGCCGTGGCGAGGCACGCGACGGCGCGGAGGAAGGGGCGTGGGCTCGAGACGGGATTCGATTGCGGCACGTACGCTCCTTCGGGCTGGCCCGGCGCGGGGAGAACTCCCCCACTCGGGTCAGATGGTAGATCGTCCGCGGGCGCGCGCCCCGCGAGGCGCGGATGGGGCTAGGCTTTTCTCGCACGCGATCGGGCGACCACGGAGCGGACAGGTTTGATCGACACGCACTGCCATCTGACGTTCCCGGATTTCGCGGGAAAGATCGACCAGACGCTGGCCGACGCCTCGGACGCCGGGGTGAGCGGCGTGATCACGATCTCGACCACCACGCTCGATTGCCTGCGGGCGCTGGAGATCGCGAAGGCGCACGACCGGGTGTGGAGCACGGCGGGTGTGCACCCGCTCTATTCGGCTGAGGGGCCGCACGAGTGGGCGAACGTGCGCACCGCGGCGCTGCACCCCAAGTGCGTGGCGTTCGGCGAGATGGGCCTTGACAACCACTACCCCAATCCGCCGCATGACGTGCAGCGGCGGGTGCTCGAGGACCAGCTGGCCCACCTCGAGCGGTGGCGGCGCGAGGATGCGCTGGACAAGCCTGTGGTGCTGCACTGCCGCGATGCGTTCACGGACCTGATCCCGATCCTGCGCAGGTCGGGCCTCCCTGGGGACCGGTTCGTGTTTCATTGCTTCACGGGGACGTCGGCGGACATGGAGTTGCTGCTGGACTTCGGGGCGTATGTGTCGTTCACGGGGGTGATCACGTACAGGAACGCGCCGCAGGTGCGCGAGGCGGCGCTGCTCGTGCCCAAGGGGCGCTTCATGGTCGAGACGGACGCGCCGTTCCTGCCCCCCGAGCCGCACAGGGGCGAGCGGCCCAACTCGCCCCGGCGATCGCGGGTGACGGCGGAGTTTCTCGCGGCGCTGCGGAAAGAGCCCTGGGAGGAGTTTCACGAGTCGGTGAACGAGACGACGCGGAGGTTTTTCGGGATTGACGCGAGTTAGGCGCGGGGCTGCACGTGGGTAGAAGGTGCGAAGACACGGACCTGCTGCGCAGGTCCGTGGCACGAGCGCGTGAAAGCTCGGGCGGCTCTCGCGCTGCGCCACCAGTGGCAGGCAGACACGGACCTGCTGCGCAGGTCCGTGGCACGATGGCCGACCGTCACGTCGCAGGCGGTGAGCGGTCGTCGGCGTGCATCCGGCGTGGCACGGACCTGCGCAGCAGGTCCGTGTTCCGAGGGTGCGCCGACGACCACAGCCAGTCTCGAGGATGCGACGCGAGCCCCCGCCGGACGGGATTCATGTGGATGTAGTCCGTCTCTCGTGCGAGTTCGTCCGCGTCGCGGATGTTGCGGTCGAAGCCGCCGCCCTCCTGCCAGAATCGTGATTCGCCTGCGCCGGATCGGACGTCGTCGAAACGCGGGTCATGAGTGAGTCGCCATTGGCGAATCAGACGCTGCGCGACGGGCTGCTTGATCGCCACGAGCGCTCGGGACATGTTCATGCCGGCGCTCGGAGGAATCAGGATCAGGTGCACGTGCTCGGGCATCACGACCCATGCGAGTAGACGGAATCGGAAGCGGTCGTGTGCTCGGGCAAGGCAGTCCTGAAACATGTCGCGTGCCGGAGCCGTGTCGAGCAACTGCCGACGCCCGTAGCACGAGAAAGTGAGGAATCGCGCCGGCGGGCCGGACTCCCACCGGATCAGTTTCTTTCTGACCGTGCCGTCCGGAAGCAGCATGACTGAATTGTAGCCGATGAAGCATGGAGATCCGGGCGCGCGCCAAGGCACGGGGGCAAGACACGGACCTGCTGCGCAGGTCCGTGGCACGGGGGCACGAAGTCGCGCCCGCACCTCGCGAGGTTGAGGTGGCCCAACGAAGACACGGACCTGCTGCGCAGGTCCGTGGCACGGGGGCACGAAGTCGCGCCCGC
>CAYVSR010000138.1:5478-7251 GCA_964453125.1 uncultured Phycisphaeraceae bacterium
ACCTCGCGAGGTTGAGGTGGCCCAACGAAGCCACGGACCTGCTGCGCAGGTCCGTGGCACGGGGGCAAGGCACGGACCTGCTGCGCAGGTCCGTGGCACGGGAGCGCGAGACCTGCTCCGCCTGGCTCACGCGCCGAGGTAGCGGGCGACGATGGCGCGGGCGCGGGCGGGGTCGGTGGTGCCGCTGACGATGGCGCGGCCGTCTTGGAAGAGGGTGATCTCGAGAGGCTCGCCATGCGGCGTGGCGCGGAGGAGGAAGGGCGTCCTTCGGACATCGCAGGTTGGGCGGAGTTTCGCTTCGATGGCGCCAAGGTCGAGCGTGGGCGCGCCCGCGGGGGCGTGGCCGGCGCTGTGGCCCGCTGCGCCGGCGCGAATCGGGGCGGCGATTTGGACGGCGTTTCTGCCGCAGAGCGCGGCGGCGTCGGGGGCGCTGCCCTGGGCGCGGCCCTCGAGCCAGTCGAAGCGGCGTGCGGCGCAGGAGGGGCAGGTGGGGTCGCGGGCGTCGGCGAGGGAAGCCTGCGAGAGGGTCGCGCGTTCGAGGTCGATGCGCGTGAGCGCGGGGGTGATGAGGTCCTCGCGCCCCATGAGGAACTTGAGCGCGTCGGCGCACTGCACCGCGGCGATGGCGGCGACGGCGGGGCCGAACACGCCGCCGGTGTCGCAGGTGCGGCGCGCTTCGACGTGCGGGGGCTCGGGGAATACGCATCGCAGGCAGGGCGCGCCCGGGCGCGCGGGGAGGACGGGCATCGCGAGGCCCTCGGCGCCGATCACGCCGGCGTAGAAGTAGGCGGCCGCGTGGCGCACGGCGGCGTCGTTGAGGATGTAGCGGGTCTCGTAGTTGTCCGTGCCGTCGAGGATGGCGAAGGGGGCGTCATCGGCGCGCGTGGGGCCGGTGTCGGGCTCGGGGGAGCGGAGGCCGAGGAGGCTCTCCGCGGTGCGCCACGTGAGGTCGGCGATGCGCGCGACGATCTCGATCTCGCTGTTGACCTCGCGCAGGCGGCGTGCCGCGGCTTCGGCCTTGGGGGCGCCCTCGGCCGCGTCGCGCTCGCTGAAGAGAGATTGGCGCTGGAGGTTCGTGCGCTCGACCACGTCGCGGTCGATCAGCGTGATGCGACCGACGCCCGCGCGGGCCAGCAGGTCGGCGCTCGCGCAGCCCAGCGCGCCCACGCCCACGATCACGGCGTGCGCCCGCGCGAGGCTTGCCTGGCCCCCGTCACCCACGAAGGGAAGGATGGCCTGTCGGTGGTAACGGGACGGGGCGGGCATGGGCGTGATTGTTGGCGCGCCGCCGGACTCGGCGCGGAGCGAGCCTGCCGCTCGTCGTCAGACGCTCGCGGGCATCGCCGGCGCGCCGCCGGGGATCACCGCCGGAAACTCCGGCTTCTCGCCGCTGAGCACGCGCCACACGTCGCGCACCACCCACGACATATTTCGGTGGGCGGTGGCGGTTGCGGCGGCGATGTGGGGGGAGAGCCAGGCGTTGTCGAGGTTGAGGAGCGGGTAGTCGGGGCCGAAGGGCTCGGGCTCGTGGACGTCCAGCAGCGCCTGGGCGGTCGGGGTCTCGCGCAGGAACGCGGCGAGGGCGGCGCTGTCAACAATGAACCCGCGCGCGGCGTTGATGAACACCACCTCGGGGCGGCAGAGCGCAAAGGCGGCGCCGTCCAGCAGGTTGCGGTTCGATGCGCGCTCGTCCACGTGCACGGTCAGCACGTCGCTCTCGCGCAGGAGGGTGTCGCGCGACACCGGCTCTGCGCCGGCGCGGTGGGCGGGGGG
>CAYVSR010000139.1:0-7247 GCA_964453125.1 uncultured Phycisphaeraceae bacterium
GCCCGGCGCAGCGGGCCGGTTCGCGTCGGGCTCGCGGCGCCGGCGTGCGCCCATTCTCGCCCGCCGATGGCGCGATCCAACTCGAGGCGCGCATCGGCGATGTCGTGCAGGCGGTTGCGGCGGTCCTTCGCGAGGCAGTTGGTCAGCAGTTCGCGGGCACGCGCGGGCGTTGATGGGGGGATCAGGTCCCAGTTCGGCTCGCGGTGAAGGATGGCGCCGAGTGAATCCGTCACAGTCTCGCCCGGGAACGGCCCCGCGCCCGTGAGCATCTCGTAGAGCACGCACCCGAAGGAGAAGATGTCCGAGCGCTTGTCCACGGGCTTGCCGCGGGCCTGTTCGGGGCTCATGTAGCCCGCGGTGCCCATGATGACGCCGGGGACGGTCGGGCTGTGCGCGTATCGCGCGGGCGAGGTCAACGTCGGCGAGTCGGGCCCTCCCGGCGTCACGGCGGACGACGGCGAGCCCTCGGCGGTGCGCGCCAGGCCGAAGTCCAGGACCTTCACCGCGCCGTCGCTCGTGACCATCACGTTGGCGGGCTTGAGGTCGCGGTGGATGACGCCCTTCTCGTGCGCGACCTCGAGGGCCTCGGCGATCTGCCGGGCCAGGGTCAGCGCCTCATCGACGGGGATCGGGCCTTGGGCGAGCCGATCCGCCAGCGTCTCGCCCTCGACGAACTCGAGGATCAGGTACTGGCGCCCGTTCGCCTCCTCGAGCCCGTAGATCGCGCCGACGCCGGGGTGATTGAGCGAGGCCAGCACCTTGGCTTCGCGCTGGAAGCGGGCCAGGCGATCCGGGTCCGACGCCAGGTGGGACGGCAGGGCCTTGATCGCGACCTGACGATCGAGGCGTGTGTCGCGGGCGAGATAGACCTCCCCCATGCCGCCGCGGCCGAGTTCACGCTCAATCTTGAATGGACCGATGGCGGCGGGGAGCATGAGGGACGAGAGTGTACGGAGTGTTTGCCACGCGGTGGGTGTTCTCCGGTCGAAGGCGCCGGCAACAGCGGCAGGGCGCGGGACGCCCGCGCCATCGATTCACATGACGAACCTCGAGATCGCCAGCCCGATGAGCACGGCGGAGGTCGTCGCCACCAGGCCGGGGCGCATGAAGCTGTGGCTGAGCACGAACTTGCCGATGCGCGTCGTGCCTGATTGATCGAACGCGATGGCGGCGACGATCGTGCCGTAGGTCGGCAGGAAGAAGTAGCCGTTGACGGCGGGGAACATGGCGATGAGCGTGGCGGCGGGGAGGCCGAGGGCGATGCCGACGGGCATGAGCGCCGCGACCGTCGAGGCCTGGCTGAACAACAGGACGGAGAGGGCGAAGAGGCCGAGCGCGAAGACCCATGGCTGGGCGCGGATGACGTCGGCCAGGGCGCCGACGATCTGCTCCTTGTTGCCGTCGAAGAAGCAGTTGCCGAGCCAGCCCAACCCCGCGACGGAGACAACCGCGACGACGCCCGCGATGGCGACCGGGGTCTTGACGGCGTCCGTCGGGCGGGCGCCGAAAGCGAGCATCATCATGCCCGCGGCGCCGAGCATGACGACCTGAATGATCGTGGCCATGCTCACGGCCACGGTGCGGGGCGCGGCCTGCTCATCGCGGATCTCGCCGATGCGTTCGAGAAGTTGGCCTCGTGTGACGGTCTCGTCGAGGCGCTCGGGGTCGCTCAGGTTCGTCAGGGCGCTGGTGACGACGGACGCGGAGAAGCCGGTGGGGCCGGACGGCGCGGCGGTGTACGTTGGTCGGAGGTTCGCGAAGAGGCCGAACGCCACGATGATCATCGCGGCGGAGAGGAACGTGGCGACGGATCCGATGGCGCGCCGGCGCTCCTTGCCCTCGAGGCGCCGGGGCTCCTGGACCGGGGCGATCTCGCCCTTGGCGACCTGCTGCTGGTAGATCGGGTCGTCCTTGAGTTCGGCGCCTTTCCAGTAGACGGAGAGCGCCCCGAGCATGCAGCCGATGAACGTGGAGGGGATGCAGATCATCATGATCTGGCTGAGCCCGACCTTGCCGTCCTTGTCGAGGAGCGCGAGGAGCGCCGCCGTGGCCGCGGCGAGCGGGCTTGCCGTAATGGCCTGCTGCGACGCAATGACGCTGATGGACATCGGGCGTTCTGGACGGATGCCCGCCTTGCGCGCGACCTCGGCGATGACGGGCAGGATGGCGTACGCCACATGCCCTGTGCCGGAGCAGAACGTGAAGAGGTATGCCACCGCCGGGGCGATGAAGGTGATGTACTGCGGCTTAGCGCGCAGGGCGCGCTCGGCGAGCGAGACGAGCAGGTCGAGCCCACCGGCGGCCTGCATCGTCGCCGCCGCGGAGACCACCGCGAGAATGATCGCCAGCACCGTGGCGGGCGGCGAGGAGGGCGGCAGGCCGAAGCCGAACACGAGAACCGCCAGGCCGATTGTGGCGACGGTCCCCAGACCGGCGCCGCCGACGCGGGCGCCGACAACGATGGCGGTCAGGACCACGAGCAGTTCGAACCAGATCATGGGTGCGTCTCCGTCGCGGCGCTGGCGGGCGCGGGGTTCAGCGGGGTCCGCCGACCATCTTGCGTGGGTCGAGCACGTCGCGGACCTGCGCGTCGGTGAGCAAACGCTTCTCTCGCACGAGGTCGCCGACGCCCTTGCCGGTGCGGAGCGCCTCGGCGGCGAGCTTGGTGGCGGTGTCGTAGCCGAGCACGGGGTTCAGGGCGGTGACGATGCCGATGCTCCGCTCGACGAGGCCGAGGCAGACGTCTTCGTTGGCCGTGATCCCGTCGATGCAGTGCGTGCGGAGGGTGGCGGCGGCGTTGATGAAGAGCGTTTGCGACTCGAAGATGCACGCCGCGATGACGGGCTCCATCACGTTGAGTTGTAGTTGGCCGGCCTCGGCGGCCATGCTGACGGTGAGGTCGCTGCCGATGACGCGGAAGCAGACCTGGTTCACCACCTCTGGGATCACCGGGTTCACCTTGCCGGGCATGATCGACGAGCCCGGTTGCATGGCGGGCAGGTTGATCTCGTGCAGACCGGCGCGCGGGCCCGAGGAGAGCAGGCGCAGGTCGTTGCAGATCTTCGAGAGCTTGATCGCCAGGCTCTTGAGCGCCGACGAATAGAGCACGTATGACTGGGTGTCCTGCGTGGCTTCGACGAGGTCGTCCGCGAGGTGGATGGGCTTGCCCGTGATCTTCGCGAGGTGGGCGGCGCACTTCTTGGCATAGCCCTTGGGCGCATTGAGGCCCGTGCCGATCGCGGTGCCCCCCATGTTCACCTCGCACAGGGTGCGCTCGACCGCGCGCAGGGTCTTGGTCTCGTCCTCGAGGCTGGCGGCCCAGGCGGCGAACTCCTGGCCGAGCGTCATGGGCACGGCGTCCTGCAGCTGCGTCCGCCCCATCTTGACGATCTTGGCGAACTGCTTGCTCTTGCGCCGGAACGAGGCGGTGAGGCGTTCCATCTCGGCGATCAGACGCTCGTTGCCGAGCATGATGGCGACGTGCAGGGCGCTGGGATAGGCGTCGTTGGTGCTCTGGGCCAGGTTCACGTGGTCGTGCGGGTCGCACGCCGCGTAGTCGCCCTTCTTGCGTCCCATGTGCTCGAGAGCGCGGTTGGCGATGACCTCGTTGGCGGCCATGTTGGTGGAGGTTCCGGCGCCGCCCTGGAAGACGTCCACCGCGAACTCGGTGTGGAACTTGCCGTCGAGCAGGTCCTCGCACGCGGCGTCGATGGCCTTCATGACCTTGCGCGGCATGGCCTTGGGGTCGCAGTCGTGGTTGGCGCGGGCGGCGGCCATCTTGACCATCGCCAGGCCGCGGATGATGTCCGGGTAGAGGTGGAGCATCACGCCGGAGATGGCGAAGTTCTCCATGGCGCGGGCCGTCTGCACGCCGTAGTAGGCCGAGGAGGGGATTGATTTTTTGCCGAGCAGGTCGTGCTCGATGCGCGAGCCGGCCCGCTTCCGCCCGCTCCCGCCCGATTTCTGCTTCGCCATGGGGGTCTCCGTGCGCGGTCGCGGCGTTCGCCGGGAGCGCGGTCAGAACGAAAGCCGCAGACGCGCGGAGAACACCCCCACGACGTCGTCGCCCGGCGCGTTGCTCGGGTCGAGGATCATTTCAGCGCCAACCGTGAACTGCGCAGTCTCCGTGATCTGGAACCGCTGGAACACCTCGAGAACCTTCTCGTCGCGCAGGGCGCCGGCGTCGGGGTCGGACCACGCCGCCGCGAAGCCGAGGAGGTTGTCCTTGCCGAAGACCCCCTTGAGGCCCACGCCGCCCTGCACCGAGGCCTTGATGCGGGTGACGTCGGCGTCGGAGAAGCCGAAGCGGAGGAAGACGGTCCACTTCTCGCCGATGTCCTGGTCGAAGGAGAACGAGACGCCGCGGTCGCGCGGGCGCGTGAAGGCCTCCTCCTTCGCGTCGCGCTGCCAGAGCGACACGCGGTAGCGTCCCGCGCCGACGTTCTCGATCGTGGGTGTGAAGCCCGTCTCCACGAACGCGAGAAACTCCCCGTCCTCGAAGAACCCTTCGAAGTTGGCGCTGGTCGTCTCGCCGGTGGCGTCGTTGACGCCGCCGCGGGCGTAGAACCACGGCACGGGGGTGACCTGTGCCGCGAACGCCAGCCCGGAGCCCGGGAACGACACCGTCGGGTTGCTGGAGAACGCCTTGTTCAGGAAGAACGTGTTCGCGCTCTGGAGGCGGTGCCCACCGAACAGGTTCTCGGGATCGAGGCGCCCGATGACAACTCGGAAGCGGTCCTCGAGCAGGCGCTGATCCCAGTACAGCTCCTTGACCGTGAGCACGCGCTCGCTGAACCCGTTGGTCGTGGACGTGAGCGAGCCGATCTGCCCGCCCAGTTCCGCCGGTGTCTGGTGGCCGAACTCCTGGCGCTGCTCGGCGGCGAAGGCGAGGATGCCGGTGTCCTTGGTCCCGGCGCCGATGGCTGTCCACTTGGCGAGGAAGTCGAAGTCGCCGCCGGCGCCGCGCCGGTAGCCCTGCCCGCCGGTCGCCTGCTGGAAGAGCGTGGTGTAGGCGAGGCCGATGCGCAGGTTGGTCTTGGCGGCGATCTCGTCGAACTTGCGCTTCAGCGCGAGGCCGGGGCGGATGTCGGCGAGTTCCTCTTCGACCCCGGTGGGGGGCGAGGGGTCGTTGGGGGCCTGCGTGTCGGGCGGCGCGAGCGAGACGAGCGCGCCGGGCGCGTCATCGGGGGGTGGGTCCTGACTGGCGTGCGCGTGCGCGGTCGTCAGCGCCGCGATGCAGAGCGCGATGGCGGCGCGCCGCAGCGCGGTGGGCCATCGGTCGGGGCGTGGCTGAGGGGCGTTGGTGTGCATCGCGGCGCCCGAGGGCTGGGCCGGCGCGGCGGTCGAGTCGGCGCGCGCCGGGCGGGATCGTCGGCTCGCCACGACGGGGCCGAGGCGGTTGACTCTACCGGGCGCGGGCCGACCGCGCAACAGCGGGCGGGCGCGAGATTCGCGCCGGCATCGCGCGAATTAGGCGGTGCGGAGCGCGATCGGCGCCTCATTCAGGGGCGGGGATGATCCACCCGGCGCTTCTCAAGAAGTGCAGCAAGTGCCCGGCGGGCGGGACGATGGAGATGTCGTCGACCGACAACGTTGGCTTGTCGGGGGCGCTCCAGAAGTCGGGCTCCACGCCGTGCAACTTCAGGCGCTCGCGCAGCACGGGCGCCGGCATGGGGAAGACATACAGGCGTGTGTTGGGCGCCAGCAGGCGGCCGAGGGCCTCGAGCATCCCGCCCTCGAGCTGGCCGGTGTAGAAGGAGTTGCGCAGCACGGTGACGATGGAGTCCAGGCCGAACAGGAAGCGGATGGGTTCGGGCGAATGTTGCCGGACGAACATCGAGACGCGGAAGGTCTCGGTGAAGCGGGTGAGCATGGCGGCGTGGCCGGGGCGGAAGACCCGGTCGATCCGCGTGCGCCGCTCGGCTCCGGCGACCTGCTCGCCGGGCGGCCCGCCCGCGGCCGCGACCTCCAGCATGCGCAGCGGTTCGCGCTCGGCGCCGAGGCCCTCGGCCTTCAGCATGGCGACGGACTCGCGCAGCATACGGTCGAGCTCCGGGTTGTCGCGCTTCATCGAGCAGCGGTGGATGAGGACCGCGCGCTTGCGCAGGACGGTGGAGGGTTGCTCCATGACGCCCTGCTCGTCGAACACCACGGCGTGGGTGAGGGCGTTGTCGAGCATCGCGAGGGCGGTGTCGCGCTGGTCGGTGTGGCCGGCGAAGCCGGGGCCTGAGCAATCGACGACGTCGACCTCGAGGCTCCCGGGCATGAGCCCGTCGAGCAGCGCCTTGAGCATGCCGACGAACTCGGTTCGCTGGTAGTACGCGCCGAAGATCAGGTTGACGCCCAGCACACCCAGCGATCGCTGCTGCTGCTCGGCGGTGCGGTCGAGCAGCGAGACGTGGAGGAGGATGTCGCTCGGCGGCGCGCCGGGCGCGTGCTGGAACCGGAGGCCGATCCAGCCGTGGCACTCGTTGCCGCCCTTGAAGGACCGCGTCGCGACGGTGTCGGCGAAGGCGAAAAAGGCGGTCTTGTCGCCTCGCGCCGGGCCGAGGCGCCCGACGAGCAGGTCGTACTCGTGGGCGAGCATCGAGCGGAGACGCTCACGCGAGACGTAGCGCTCGCCCGAGCCGTAGATCGCGTCGCTCACCGCCATGTCGTAGGCGGACATGGTCTTGGCGACGGTGCCCGCGGCGCCGCCGACGTGGAAGAACCAGCGGGAGACCTCCTGCCCGGCGCCGATCTCGGCGAAGGCGCCGTAGGCGGAGGAGTCGAGGTTGAGCGCGAGGGCCTTGGCGTTGGTGTCGTGCGCTTCGGTCATGGCCGGGCCCTTTCGGCGGCGCCTCGGTCGGGCCGTGCGCCGCCGGCCGGAGGGCGGGCAAGCGTACCACCCGAGGCTTCGCGTCGGGGGCGGCGATCGACGGCGCACGGGGCCGATTCACGCGAGGTTTGCGGATTCAGCCGGCGCGCCGGAAGAGATCGAGGAAGCGGTTCTCGTATTCCTTGAACACGCCGAGGCGGTCGAGTTCCTGCTTGAGGGGCGTGGCGCGCGACTGGTCCTTCTTGGCGTCTTCGAAGAGGCGCTCGATGCGCTCGCGTGTCGCGGCGTCGGGCGCGCGGGGCGTGGGCCGGGGCGTGGCGGACGCATCGGCCTCGTCGGGCGACGGGCGCTTGTCGGCCGCGCCTTCCGCGGTTGATTCGGATTCGTCGTCTTCGCTGTCTTCGCTCTCGTCCTCGAAGGCGCCGGCGGC
>CAYVSR010000140.1:0-7198 GCA_964453125.1 uncultured Phycisphaeraceae bacterium
GTCGGCCCGGCGCCGGGCACGAATCGGAGAGTCTCAGATGTACGCGATTGTTGAGGACGGCGGCGGTCAGCTCATCCTTCGGTCCGGCGAGGTCGTCGAGATCGACCTGCGCGAACTGCCGGACGACGCGAAGACCGTCACGTTCGACCGCGTGCTGATGATCTCGCCCGAGGGCGGCGCGGACCCCAAGGTCGGCGCCCCCTACCTCTCCGGCGCCTCGGTCACCGCCGAGATTGTCGACCGCGAGGTCAAGGGCGAGAAGATCGACATCGTGAAGTACAAGCGGCGCAAGACCATGAAGCGCAAGCAGGGCCACCGCCAACGCTTCATGCGGGTCAAGATCGGCGCGATCAAGGGCTGAGTGGAGAAGGCCGGCGCACGCGAGCATCAACGAGGCGAGAGCCTCGTTTTTCGTTGCGCGGAGGGCCCGCGACTCACGGCCCGTAGATCGACTGGTTCGAGCGCAGCGGCCACACCGGGCCGCGGTCGCCGAGCATGGGCCGGACCGCGGGGCGGTCGTACTCGGCGATGGGGGAGAGCAGGCGGCGCCGGTCCGGGCCGCCGAAGCCGACGGGGCGCAGCGAGACCGCGAAGAATGTGTCGTCCGTGATGGTGTCGTGCCCGACGGCGACCTCGACCGACGTCTGCGGGAAGCGGCGCTCGACGCGGACCACGTACGACTGGATGTCGCCGTTGTCGATGTCGTACGCCGCCTGCCCGAGGATGGCGTACTTGCGTGAGAGCGCGTAGCGGGCGCCGAAGTCGAGCAGCGTGGTGTCGCGCGCGTCGATGTACCGGAAGTCGGTGAAGGTCGAGAACCCCTCGCCGTGGTCCACCAGCACGCCGGCGGTCTGGTACGCGAGGCCCGACTGCTCCATGTCGAACACGGTGCGCGCGGAGAGCGCGACCGCGTCGGTGAGCTGCATGGTGGCCTCGTTGTCGATGAACTCGCCCGCGTTCGAGAGTTCCGGCTTGTTCTCGACCCACCTGAGGATCGGCGACTCGCGGTCCACCGAGCCGTCGAACCACACGTAGTCGGTGCGGATGGTCAGCCAGTCCACGTCCACCCAGTCGTCCGGCCCGCCGTCGGGGGCGCCGCGCTGCGTCTGCCATGTGTTGAGAACGCCCGTGCGGAAGCCCGAGCCGGAAACGAGCGACTCGACGTCGTCGTCGTACGCGGGCAGCGCCCCGGTGCGCGAGGTCTCGCCGTGCCACACCGTGGCGCTCGGCTCGACCACGTGGCGCAAGCGGTGGACGTCGAAGAACCGGCTCTCGGCCGAGTCGTCGATGTGCTGGAAGGATGTCGCCAGCCTCGCACCCGCGGCGCCGTAGACCCGGTACTGGTCCTCGTCGCGCCCGGCGAAGGCGTCGAAGTCGTCGTCGTAGGCCGTGAACCGCCCCACGCCGAAGGGGGTGATCGCAAACTGGTCGAGTTTCAGCGGCACGGACACCTCGTGTCGCGTGTCGAACCGCGAGACCGTCGACTCGTTGAACCCCTGGGCGCGCAGGCGCTGGGCGAGGCTCTCGGTGGGCAGCAGGCCGAACGCGGCGCCGGCGCGCTCCACCGTGTCGAAGCCGAACTCGTTGACGGTCGGCTCGTTGAGATTGAACGCCACTCGCCCTAGGCGCATCTCGGTCGAGAGCGTGGCGCCGCCGCCGAAGAAGGAATCCGCCGGGCGGTTGTAGCGGGCCTCGGGCGCGCGGGTGACCTGGAAGCCCTGGCTCTGGAGGATGTACTCGTTGGGCGAGAAGTCGTTGAACGAGCCGCGCGCCTCGATGGAAAACACGGACTCTTCGTCGGACCGGCGGAGGTAGGCCGAGTTGGTGATCTCGCGGCGCGACTCGGCCATGCGCGGGAAGAAGGCGTCGACGAACGCGGGGTCGGAGACCCACGCGCCCTCGAGAAACAGCGTCCACGTGCGGCTGAGCGCCCAGCGGTGCTCGAGCAGCGTCATGCCGCGGTGGTCGTCGTCGTGGTCGAGTTCGGCGCCGCTGGTCAGGTCGTCTTTGCCGTTGTCCCAGATGTAGTAGCCGAACACGCCGCCGGCGCCGAAGTCGGCGTTGTTCCAGCGGGTGTCCGTGCCCACCGCCGGGCCCTTGGAGAAGTAGCCGTCGAGCAGCAGGTCGGACGCGAAGCCCTCGGCCTGCTCGAGACCGAGGAGGCGCACGAGGTCCCACGTGGTCTTGACGACGGGCCGGTCGTCGCGGGCGCCGATGGTCACCTCGCGGATCGCGGGGTTCGACAGGTCGCCGCGGTAGCGCGGGAGTGGGAGGACGTTCGTGCCGCCGGTGCGGAGGGCCACGCCGTCGGCGTCGAAATAGAACTGGTCGTCGCCCGCGCCGGGGAGGCCCGCGAGCGGGTCGCCCGCCTCGAGCGGTCGCGCGGGCCTGCGCGTGACGGTGACGCTCGATGCGCCCAGCGCCAGGTGCGGCTCGAAGAAGGAGGAGTTCGCGAGGCGCACCTCGCTGGCCTTCCACTGCGTGTCCGACTCCTGCCGGATGCTCTTGGCGCGGAGATAGATCGGCATCGAGCGCAGCCGGTCGTACGTCCAGAACACCGCGTCGAGCACGATCGCCTTGTTCGTGCGCAGGTCGGTGTAGAGGCGCGGGGCGCGCAGGGTGTATTTGCCGTCCGTCGCGACGGCGCTGCCCTCGAGGTACACGCCGCGGACCGCGTCGATCCCCGCGGTGGCGGCCTCCTCGGGCGTGCCGCCGCGCAGGAAGACGACCGCGCGCTCCGCCGTGAGCTGCACGGCGCGCCCGGTGGAGGCGTCGGTGTAGTTCACGGCGACGCCGCCGGAGATCACGACCGCGTTCTCCTCGGCGCCGCCGATCCACTCGCGCGTGGGGCCGAAGAAGGAGACCACCCCCCGCGCCGAGCGGATGGGCGTCGTGCGATCCGCCGGGCCGAGGCTGGGGTCCTGCCCGGGGGCGAGGGGGCCGGTGAGGGCGGTTTCGTTCAGGATCGGCTGGTGCGGGCGCGCGGGGGGCGGCTCGGGCTGCTCGATCGGCGCGGGGGCCGCGCCGCCGCGCGCGAAGGTGCGCCGCGCGCGCGTCTCGGGAGGCAGCGGGGGGTCGAGCAGTTCGGCGAGATAGCGGCCGAGGCGCGACTCGCCCTCTTCGACCAAGGGCTGGTCGGAACGCGTGTTCTCGAGACGATCCACCGCGAGCGACAGGTCGCCGAGCGTGACGGCGGTAAGCAGCAGGCGCGGCCCGCTGACGCCCACGCCCGCCGCGGCGGCAGGCTCGCGCACGTTCTCGAAAAACACCGCGACCTGGCGCTTCTCTGGCGCGGGCGAGCCGTCGGGCAGGGGCTCGGGGGGCGGGGCGCCCTCGTCGAAGGGCTCGATCCAGACGAGCGCGCGGTCGGCGATGAACTCGTGCGGCCCGATGCGGATGCGCACGTCGCCCTGCAGCATCAGTCGCGAGGCGCCCCCGTCGCTCCACGCGTTCGCGCGCCGGGCGCGGATGGCGAAAGGCCCGGCCTGCGGGTCGGATGCGAAGCGCACGCCCTCGAAGGTCTTCCCGCTGAGGCGCGGGGCGACCGGCTGCTGCGCGCCCGGCGCACGCTGCGCGGCGGCCGTGTTCAGTGCGAGCGTCTGCCCGGCGACGAACGCGAGGCACCCGGCGACGGCGGCGCGATACCCGGCGTGATGAAGCGCCGCGACTCCGTGCGTGTGCTCCCGCGAGGTGGTCATCCGTGGACGGCGCTCCGTGCCCGATCCGGGGCGCGGCGATGCTACCGGAGGATGCGTAGGAATGCGGCGTGCGCGAATCCCGGCTCGAAGGAACCGCCGCGATCTCGCCATCCGCGTCTCGCCGGGTTCCAGCCCGAAGGGCTGATCGTCAGTAGCCGGGGGTCAAGCGAGTCTTCGAGCGCGACCCCCGGGGTCAGTCGGAAACGCCCGCAGCCCGAAGGGCTGCTCGTTGGTGCGGATCGCGTGCAGCCTTACAGGCTGCGAGGCCCTCGCGCGTCCTGACCGGGGGTGTCCTCGCGGACTCGTCCACCCCCGGCTACTGACGAACAGGCCTTCGGCCTGCCCACAAAATGCCCACGCCTCTCCGCGTCCTCCGTGCCTCTGTGGTGAAGCCTCTGGCTCCGTGCCTCTGTGGTGAGCCTCTGGTGAACCCTCTTCGCCTCACGGCGCCCACACGTTCGCGCTCGCGCGGATCAGTTCCGGCGCCGGCGTCTTGTTCGCGCCGTTCGCCGTGCCGTTGAGCGGGTGGCCCTCGGCGAGGGCCTTGGCGGCAAGCGGGAAGTGCTCGCCCTTCCACGAGTCGGGGTACGCCGGGTCGTCGAGGCCCAGCGCGGCCTTCGTCGGGAACAGCGGCCGGAACGTGTCGCACATCACGGCGAGTTCGCTGGTGAACGTGGCGCCCAGCGAGGCCTCCACCGTCCCGGGGTGCGGGCCGTGCGGGATGCCCTGCGGGTGCGCGGTGATCGAGCCCACCTCGATGCCCTTGCGGCTGCCGAAGTTGCCCTCCACGTAGTACAGCACCTCGTCCGAGTCGAGGTTTGAGTGGTTGTAGGGCACCTTCACCGCGTTGGGGTGCCAGTCCAGCATGCGCGGGCAGAACGAGCAGATCACGAAGTTGTGGGCCTCGAACGTCTGGTGGATCGGCGGCGGCATGTGCAGCTTGCCGGTGATCGGCGCGAAGTCGTCCACGTTGAAGACGAAGGGGTAGTAGCAGCCGTCCCACCCCACCACGTCGAGCGGGTGGTAGTTGTAGATGTACGAGTGCACGTTGTCGCGGGCCTTGATCCGCACCTCGAAGTCCCCCGCCTCGTCGAACACCAGCGGGAACTCGGGCGTGCGGAGGTCGCGCTCGCAGTACGGCGCGTGCTCGAGGAACTGCCCGTTGGCCTTGCTCACGTAGCGCGGCGGCGGGCCGATGTGCGAGCCGTTGACCGTCTCGATGACCAGGAACTTGCCGAAGGGCATCTGGTCTTTCGTCACGCCCTGCGGGCGGTCCGCGTCGGCGAGGGGGTTCCAGATCATCGTGTACGTCACGCCCTTGGGGATGACGAGGTAGTCCTTGGGGCCGAACTTCAGCGTGCCAAGCAGCGTGTGGCAGACGCCCGAGCCGAAGTGGATGAAGATGCACTCGTCGCCCTGCCCGTTCTTGTAGTGGTAGGGCATCTGCTCTTTCGGATTGCAGACCGCCATCTCGCAGTCGCTGTTGCCGAAGAGCACGACGCGCCCGGTGACTGGGTCGCCGTGGGGCTTCATGGGCGCCGTCTTGAGGTGGCGCATGCGCATGGTGTCGGTCTCGACGTACTCGGCCTTGGTGGAGTAGAGCCCCTTCCACCCGGTGATCTGGGTCGGCGGGTGGATGTGGTACATGGTCGACGTGGGCCCGGAGAACCCCTCGGTGCCGAAGAGTTCCTCGCAGTAGAGCCTGCCGTCGGGGCGCCGGAACTGCACGTGGCGCTGGCGGGGGATGGTGCCGAGACGTGTGTAGAAGGGCATGCGTGGGCCTCCAAAGGGGACGGGCGAACCATAGGGTAGCGGCGCGGTGGGCGCAGAAAAAGGCCGCGCGAGAAGCGCGGCCGAAGTCCAGAGCGAACGGTCGGGATCTCGGGCTCAGGCGGCCTTGCGCCGGTTGCGCCCCACGGTGCGCTGGTCCGACGCGGCGCGCCGGTCGCGCTGCTCGGTCAGCGTGCGCACGAGGTCCGCCGGGGTGGACGCCCAGACGTCGGCGCCGATCTCCTCGGCGAGGCCGTCCGCCCGGTTGAACACGCCGCCGCCCACCGCGAGCTGCGTGCCGCGGCAGGCGCCGATCTCGCGCAGGGTGTCGATGAGTTCGCGGACGCGCGGCAGGTCGCTCGCGGCCGAGGCGAACAGCAGCAGCACGTCGGGGCGCCGGGCCTGCACGACCTCGAGCGCCTCGTCGTTGGCGATGCCGCCGCCGGAGAACGAGACGGTGTAGCCCGCGGCCTCGAGCATGTCCACGGCCATCTGGGCGCCGAGTTCGTCGCTGTCGTTGGGGCCGCAGAGGGCGAACACGGTGCGCCCGGTGGACGCGGCGGGCTTGTACTTCGCCGCGACCTGGTCCACGAGGGTGCGGAGAAGGCGGGTGGCCATGTGATGGCTGATGGTGGTCATCTTGTCCGAGCGGTGGAGACGCTCGATGGTCTCGTAGACCGGCCAGAAGAGTTCGCTGACGATCTGCTCGGGTGTCGCGCCGTCGGCGAACACCTCGTCGGTGATTTGGCGGGCGGCGGGGCGGTCGCCGTTGACGAGGGACTCGAAGAAGGATTCGATGTGGGCTTCCATGCTCGGGCTCGCTCCGGGTACAGATGCTCGTCGTCTCTCGGGTCCCCGAGAGAGGCGTGCAGGGCTGAAACGGCGTCGGCCTCCGGCCGGGCGGGCAGTCCTCCAGGACGTGCTCGCGGACACAACTGATCGTGCCCGACGCCGCGCACGCGCCAACATTCCGCCAACAGCGTTTCCACGCGTTTTTCGCGGTCCTTCCACGCCCGATAACGCTGTTTTTTGACGGATATCGGTCGTTTCGCGCAAGGGTTGCGCGGAGGACGGGCTCTCGGGTGAGCGTCTCATGATCCGCGCGTGACGCCCGGTTCACGACTTCATGTTGCGCGCGGGAACGTTCAGCCAGCGACGGCTCGGTAGCACACGCACACGCCGAAGGTCAGGGGCGTGTCGGTCACGCTTGCGAAGCCCGCCTCGGCGATCATCGCGCGCATCCGTTCGCGTGAGACGAACGAGCCCACCGACCTCGGCAGGTAGCGATACGCGCCGGACCTGTCCCGCGCGATCAGCGTCGCCGTCAGCGGCATGATGCGCCCGGAGTACAGCGCGTTGCCCGCGGCGATCACCGGGTTTTTCGGCGTCGCGAACTCGAGCACGACCAGACGCCCGCCCGGGCGCAGCACGCGCCGGAACTCGGCCAGCGCCCGCGCCGGGTCCGCCACGTTGCGGATGCCGAACGCGATCGAGACCACGTCGAACGAGGCGTCCTCGTACGCCAGCGCCATCGCGTCGCCCTGCTCGTACGACACACGCGGCGGCGAGGTCGAACACGACGACGCCACGGGCGCCTTGGCGCGGGCGAGGTCGAGCATCTCTGGGGTGAAGTCGACGCCGATCACCTGCGCGGGGCGCGGGCTGGCACGGGCGAACTCGCGGGTCAGTTCCCCCGTGCCGCAGGCGACGTCCAGCACGACGTCGTTGGT
>CAYVSR010000141.1:0-7181 GCA_964453125.1 uncultured Phycisphaeraceae bacterium
CCGCGCGCCTCGCCCTCGCCGCGGCGGCGCCGGCGCCCGAGGGATCCCCCCGGTGGGACCGCGCGCGGGACGCGGGCCGGCTGGCGACGCTCACGGCGCTCGCGGCGCGGGCGCCATCGCTCGCGCCCGAAGTGCACGCACGGCGCATCGAGCTTCTCGCGCTCTCGGGCGCCTCGCTGGCGGAGGTGCGGGCCGGCGTGGAGGACGCGGCGTCCCAACGCCCCGCGATTGCGGAGGACGTGGCTCTGGTGGCCCTGGACGCGCTGCGCGAAGCGGGCCGAAGCGCGGACTCGCTCGCATTGGCGCGGGCGTTCGCGATCGAGCGCCGGCCGGTGCGACCTGCGATCGGCGCGGCGTGGGTGAGCCTCGCGGTGATCGCCGGCGACGCGGACGCGGCGGAACATGGCGTGCGCACGATCGTGGCGGACAAACGCTCGGCCGAGGCGCTCGACGCGCTGGCGCGGATGCGCCGGGGCCGATTGGTCGGCGAGGGCGCCCCGTCCGAACTGGCGTACGAGGTCGGCGCGATGTTCGCGTCCGACGAGCACGACGACGCCGCCGACCGGCTGTGGCGCCTCGCGCTGGAGTTCGACCGGCGCCACGCCATGGCGAACAACAACATCGGTTTCCGGCTCGCGGAACGCGGCGAGCGCCTGCTCGAGGCGCACGCGATGCTGGTGATCGCGCACGAGGAGGAGCCCGAGGAGGCGGCCATCACCGACTCGCTGGCCTGGGTGCGCTACAAGCTCGGCGTCTTTGAGGACCGCCCGGGCATGGACGGCGGCCCGGCGCTCGAGGGGGCGCTCACGCTCCTGCGCCGGGCGGCCAAACTCGACGGGGCGGAGGGCGCCGAGCCCGAGATCCTCGACCACCTGGGCGACGCCGCGTGGGCCGCGGGGCACAAGGACGAGGCACGCGCGTCCTGGCGGCGCGCGGTCGAGATCGCCACGCGCACGGTGTCGAGGAACCAAGGGCGCGGGGACCTGAACGATCGGCAGCGCGCGGCGCTGGAGCGGCTGAAAGTGTTCATCACAATGACGGGCGCGAAGGCGCTCACGCCCGAGGGCCAGGAGCCGGCGATCAGTCCCGTGATCGGGGGCGGCGACGCGCTGCTCGGGGCGCCGGCGCCCCCGCCCGTCGGCGACGCCGGGCCCGCGACATGACCGGGTAGGCTCCCCCCGCGGCGGCGCGGGCTGAGGGGCGCGTGCCTCGACGCAGGAGAGACTTGAGCATTCACCCACGGGCCGCGGCCCGGGAACCATCGGAGCGGACGCAGGCATGGCAGGTCACAGCCACTGGGCGAACATCAAGCACAAGAAGGCCGCGAACGACGCGAAGCGCGGCAAGATCTGGTCCAAGCTGGTCAAGGCCATCATGGTCGCGGCGAAGCACGGCGGGTCGGACCCCGACGGCAACATCTCCCTGCGCTTCGCCATCATCGAGGCCAAGGGCGCCAACGTGCCCAAGGACACCATCGAGCGGGCCATCAAGAAGGGGGCGGGCGAACTCGCCGGGCAATCGTTCGAGACTATCCGGTACGAGGGCTACGGCGCCGGCGGCGTGGCGCTCATCATCGACGCGCTCACCGACAACCGCACGCGCACCGTGGGCGACCTGCGGATGATCCTGAGCAAGTACGGCGGGAACCTCGGCGCCACCGGGTGCGTCTCGTTCATGTTCGAGCAGAAGGGGGTCATCGCCATCGAGGAATCGAAGGTGAAGGAGGACCGCCTGATGGAGATCGCGCTGGAGGCCGGCGCGACCGACGTGAGCCACGAGGACGGCGCCTGGATCGTGACCACGACGCCCGCGGACTTCGCGCGCGTGAAGGAGGCGATCGACAGCGCCGGCGTCGAGACCGCGAGCGCCGAGGTGACGATGGACCCGGCGAACACCGTGGCGGTCTCGGGCGAAACCGCCGAGAAACTCACGAAGATGATCGACGCGATCGAGGACCACGAGGACGTGCAGAAGGTCTACACGAACCACGAGACGACGGACGAGGCGCCGGCGAAGGGGAAGAAGTAGCGCGGCCTCTCGCCGCCGCTACTCGTACCCCAGATCCTCCAGGTCCTTCTCGTCCAGCCCGAAGTGGTGCCCGATCTCGTGCAGCACGGTCACCCAGATCTCGTCGAACACCCAGTCGTCCGCGTCCTCCTGGTCCCAGCCTCCCGCCGTTTCGATGATTCCTTCTCGAAAGATGCGGATGTCCTCAGGCAGCACGCCCGAGTGCTCGACGCTGCGCTCGGTCAGCGGCACGCCGGTGTGCAGGCCGCAGAGGCTCTCGTCCGGCCCCATGCCCATCGATTTGAGCATCGCGGGTGACGGGTGGTCGTCGACGATGAGCGGCACGTCGTCGAGACGGCGCCGGATGTGCTCGGGGAGCGTCTCCAGGACCTCCTCCAGCAGCGCGTCGAACCGCTCGCGTTCCTGCGCCTTCACGCGCCCTCTCCTGCGCGGGCCGGCCGTGCCGCGCCGCCCACCGCGCGCGCCGCCGCGGCGTCGGGCTCGCTCAGGTCGATCGCGCCCACGAGGTCGCGCACGTTCGCGGCGCCCTGCCGACGCGCCCACTTCGCGAGGCCCGTGGCCACCTTCAGCGGCGAGCGCGGGTCGGCGAAGAGCGCCGTGCCCATCTCCACCGCGCTGGCGCCGGCGAGGATGAACTCCGCCGCGTCCTGCCAGCGCAGCACCCCCCCCACCCCGATGATCGGCGTGCCCGTCTGCTTCGCGAGCCCCTCGTACACATCGTGCACCAGGCGCACCGCGATGGGATGGATCGCCGGGCCCGACAGCCCCCCGGTGACGCGCGAGAGCCGGGGCCTGCGCGTTTCGACATCGATCGCCATCGCCGGATAGGTGTTGCCGATGACCAGCGCGTCCGCGCCCGCCTCGACGCACGCCCGCGCCACCGCGAGCATGTCCGGCGTCTTGGGCGAGAGCTTCGTCCACACTTTCAATCGTGTCACCAGCCCGCGCACGGCGCTCACCAATTCCCGCGCCGCCTCGGGCGACTGGCCGAACTCCATGCCGCCGTGCACGTTCGGGCAGGACATATTGAGTTCGATCGCGGGAACGGCGTCGACCCCCTCGAACATTGCCGCGACGGCGGTGTAGTCCTCGACGCTGAAGCCGCTGACGGAGCCGATGATCGTGGTCGGGGCGCCGGAGATACGCGGCGCCACGTCGCGGTCGAAGGCCTCGCGCCCGATGTTGGCCAGGCCGATGGCGTTGAGCATCCCCGCGTGGCGGGTCTCGACGATGCGCCACGTTTTGTTTCCTGGGCGCGGGCGCGCGGTGATCGACTTGGTCACGACGGCGCCGACGCGCGAGAGGTCCAGCACGTCGGCCATCTCGTCGAGGTACCCCGCCGTGCCCGCGGCGAGAATCACCGGGTTTCGCAGGGCCACTCCCCCGATGTCGGTCCGCAGGATGTCGGCTCCGTGCGCGTCGGCCACGCCCACAGGGTAGCCGCTCGCGCGGACGCTCGCCGCGCGCGAGCCGCCCCTATACTTTCCCCCCCATGACACCAGCGCCCCCCGCCGCCGACCTCGCCGACCGCATCGCCCGCTTCGAGAACATGGCGCAGGCGGACCCGACGAACGACATGGCGCACTTCTCGCTCGGCGGCGCCTACACGCAGGCCGGGCGTCACGCCGACGCCGCGCGGTCGTACCTCCGCTGCGTCGAGGTCAACCCCGACATGTCGAAGGCGTACCAGTTGGCCGGCGCGGCGCTCATCGCCGCGGGCGACAACGCCGGCGCGACGAAGACGCTGACCGAGGGCTACACGGTCGCGGCGCGCAAGGGCGACCTGATGCCGCGCAACGCGATCGAGGGGCTGCTCAAGGGGTTGGGGGCGCCCGTGCCGCAGGTTGAGGTGAAGGGCGCACCTAAGCCGGAGGCGACAGGCGGCACGTTCGTGTGTTCGCGCACGGGCAAGGCGGGCTCCAAGCTGGATTCGCCCCCGATGCGCGGCGCCATCGGCGCGTGGATCCACGAGAACATCTCCGCCGAGACGTGGCGAGCGTGGATCGGACAGGGCACAAAGGTGATCAACGAACTCCGGCTCGACTTCTCGAAGGAGGCGGACCAGCAGGCGTACGACAAGCACATGCGCGAGTACCTGGGGATCGACGACGACCTGTACGCGCGCCTGACCTGTGCGGCCTCGAAGAGCTGAACGCAGAGGGCGCAGAAGGCGCGGAGAGGGTGGAGAAGCCGGGGAAGGCCAAGCCGAGGCGGAGACACGCCGCCTTGAACGCCCGGGGTTCGGCGTGCGTGTGGGAGGAGCCTGCCGGCAAAGGCGTGCGTCCCCGATTCTCAAGAAGCGCCCCCGGGGCGAGCCGACGAACAGACCATGCGCCAGATTGTCGCGATCCTTGCCGCGGTGGGTGTGTTCGCCCTGACGTTCTTCCTGACGACGCTGGTGACGAACCAGACGCTGTCGGTGAAGGTGGCGGGGCTGTCGCTGACGGGCTCCATCCCCGGCCTGGTGCTCGCGGCCGCGTTCGCGGTGATGTCGTACAAGGGAACGAGCAAGGCGTAGGGCGCGCGAACCGAATCTCACCGCGTTTTTCTACCCCACCATCCCCCGCCGTCTCAGCGTGTCCATCACCACCGTCGCGACGTCCTCGTCGCTGCGAAGCAGGGCGTGGCTCATGCGACGGGCGGCGCAGTAGGACGCCAGGCCGCCGACGAACTCATCCAACCGGGCGCGGTAGCGCTTCAGGAGCGCGGCGGAGACGGTGACCTCGGCGCTGTGGCCGGTCTCGATGTCGGTGAGGCGCACGTCGCCCGCGAGGCCGGCGCCGGCCATGCCGCGCTCGACCGCGGGGTCGATCTCGCCGGGCGCGAGGACCTGGAGGCAGTAGGTGTCGAAGGCGTCGCCGGCGCCGGCCTCGCGCCCCAGCCCGGCGCCGAGGTATCGCAGGCCGTCCTCGTAGCCCTCGCGGAAGAGGAAGTCGCTGAGGACGACCATCACCCCCTTGCCGCGCCGCGTGGAGGCGATGGCGCGCATGGCGGAAGCGAAGTCGCCCGCGCGGCCTGCGCTTGAGCCCGCGCCCTGCGCACCGTCGTTCGCTCCCGGGCCAAAGCCGGCGGGGCCGGCCTCGTCGAGCACGAAACGCCCCAGGCGCTGGATGGCGCGCCGGCCGCGGAGTTCGTCGAGGCGGGCGACGCCGGCGCCGGCGCCGCGGAAGACGGTCATGCTGACGCGGTTATGGTTGACGAGGCCGATGTAGCCCAGGGCCATGGCGAGGCGCTGGGCGAAGAGGCGCTTGCTCGGGGCGAGGCGAGCGGGCGCGGGCTCGGGATCGCCCGCCTCCGAAACGCCGGACGAATCCGGCTCGGTCGGCGGCGTCGCGGGGGCGCTGCCCCAGCCCGCCTCCATGCTCTCGCTGGCGTCGATGGCGACGTGCAGGGCGAGGTCCTGCTCCTCGTAGAACAGGCGCACGAAGAGTCGGTCGAGGCGGGCGAAGACGTTCCAGTCGATGAACCGGATGTCGTCGCCGGGGGTGTACTCGCGGTAGTCGGCGAACTCGACGCTGCGCCCGCGCTGCTTGCTGCGCCACTCCCCCACCAGCTTGCCCGCGAACACCTTGCGCGAGCGGACGTCGAGCCGGTCGAGGCGCGCCAGCAGCGCGGGGCTCATGAGTTCGTCGATGGTGGTCGGCCGGGGCGCGCCGGCGCGGACGATCATGGCGCGCATCGTACCCGGGCGCCCGCGCTCGCCACGCGAAAGAACCCGACGCTCTCGCGCCGGGTTCGGTTGAAGGAGTCGTTGGTTGCCGGGCGGCGCCCGGGGTCGCTCACAGCGGGCGCGACGAGGCCTGCTTCGCCTTGGCGCCCGCGTCCTTCGCGGGCTTGTCGGCGAACTCCCACACGGTGACGGGCAGGCGGCGCACGCCCCACTTCATCGCGGCCTCGTGCGTGGGGAACAGGACGTCCAGGCGCTTGCCCTTGATCGCGCCGCCGCGGTCCAGCACCGGCACCACGTCGTTCGAGCCGTAGCCCGGCACGGTGATCATCGAGTGCATGGGCAGCACGCGGGTGTCGGCGGCGACCATCTTGCCGCCGTTGGTGTAAACGGACTTGGTGCTGGCGGTGATGCCGTCGGCGCTCTCGCCGCAGGAGCGCCAGTCGGGGCTGTACGCGGTGACGGTCATCCAGATGGTCTTGGCGGGGCGGATGGGGCGGCCGTCGAAGAATCGCGTGCCCTCGGGGTGCAGCACGGGCTCGTTCTCGCTCACGACGGGCTGCGCGACCGCTTCAATGCGCGGCGCGGGGGCCGGCGCGGGCATGACGGCGGGCTGCTCGATGGGGCGCTCGATTTCGGCCGCGGTGACCATGGCCAGCTCGGGGGCCTTGGCGCCGTTGGCCTTGAACCAGATGGCCGACTCGGCCGCGACGACCAGAGCCAGCGTGAAGGCGCCGACCTCGAAGGCGATGCGGGCGCCGCCGCGCTTGGCGCGGGCCGGCGCGATGACACCACGGTTGTTGCGCGATCCCTGCGTCTGATCTTTCATGTGCCGTCGTCTCTCATCCGCTGGCCTCCCCTCCATGGAAGAGCCGGCGTGGTTGGACCTGTCGTGCTCCGTGCCCGGCGTCCGCGTCGCTCGCCGTCCTTGGCCTCATCGTGAGGCCTGGCGTTCGATCACGTCCCCAAGAGGTCGAGCCGGGCAGGCTGACCATCCGTGTGAGGCGGGATCATACCCCCCCCAATCATCGACGCCACCGCCGACCCGTGGAAACGCCATGTTTCATTGTTCGTCCGGCCGCACAGCCGGTTGCGGTGAAAGAGGCCTCACAAGGCCCCCAATCCGGTTAGACCGCACAGACCGCAGAAGGTTTCCAGATTGACACGCGTCGCCCCCGGAACGTGCGAGTTAGCCACGTCCGATCGCGTGCAACCCTTTATTGGGTCGGCGCTTGGAGGAGTTACACGGCGCGAACGACCGCGCCGCGTTCGAGACGCTTCGCTTCCTTCGGCGAAAGCATGCCGGTGCGCGGGTCGAGCGCGGCGGCGCCGGCGCACGCCACCGCGCGGAGCAGCGCCCGCTCGAACGCGTCCGGCCGTTCTCGCAGCACGGCGAGCATCCCCGCGCGGAACGCGTCGCCGCAGCCGACCGTGCTGCGGACCCGAGACGGCGCCACGGCGCACCAGGCGTGCAGCGCATCGGGCT
>CAYVSR010000142.1:0-7179 GCA_964453125.1 uncultured Phycisphaeraceae bacterium
GCTTCCGCCCCTCCTTCTTCCCCTTCACCGAGCCCAGCGCCGAGTTCGACATGAAGATCGCCCTCAAGCCCGGCGAGCCCCCGCGCTGGATCGAACTGGGCGGCTGCGGCATGGTGGACCCCGCCGTCTTCGAAGCCGTGGGCTACGACCCCGAAGAATGGACCGGCTTCGCCTTCGGTTTCGGCATCGAGCGCCTGGCGATGGGCAAGTACGCCATCCCCGACATCCGCATGTTGTACGAGAACGACGTGCGGTTCCTGAGCCAGGTCTAGCGCGCCGGGGGCGAGGCCTCGAGCATGTCCTTGATGCGTGGGCCGGGGCCGGTCCCACCGAAGCACTCCGCGATCCCCTCGATCTGCTCACGCTCCGCCGCGTCCCTGGCGCGAAGACCCGCGGCGATGTCTTCCATCAGCAGGCGCTCGCGGAATCGCAGATCGGTTCCCGGCTGCATCTCCCGAGCGAGTTCGCGTGCCGACCACGCCGAGTCGTGGGCGGACAACCCGAACCGTCGCTCACCCGGGCGCCGCGTGTACCTCGCAACGCCGCCCCGGGACCAGAGCGGCTTGTCGAGGCGATCGCCGCGCATCACCCTTGCCTGGCGATCGAACTCAAGAAACGTCTTCCCGCCGCCTGAACCGATGCGAGCGAGCGAGGAATCAGTCGCCAAGTCCGGGTAGCACGAGAAGCTTGCGTATCCCTTGACGACACGGTCGAGCGCCGGGCGCAGGCCCTGTGGCGACACCTCGTACCACGTCTCCGAAAGGTTGAACCCGCCGGTTCCGCCCGTGTCTGCCCGAATCACCACGAAAGCGCCGCCGTCCGGCGATTCGTGGAGTTGCGGCCGGTACGCCTCGTGCTTCCATCCGCCGATGCACAAGACCCGATCCACCACGCGCCACTCGCCGCCGGGTGGTCTGGAGAACACCCACACCTCGCCCCCCCACGTGAGCGCCCAGCGAACCTTCACGGCGCACAGTTCGCCGAGCGGTCCGCCGGTCGTGAGTCGGACCAAGTTGGTCTGATCCCGATGCACCGCGTTCATGCACTCGGGGAGAGCCGGCTGATCCAAAGCGCCGTACATCGCCTCCGCATCCGTCCAATGCCGATCGCAGAGTTCCTCCACCAGCGCCTCGGGCGACATGGGCGTTGGAGTGCGAGGCTCCGTCAACGCCCATGTCGCGATTGCGCGGAGCCCCTCGTCCCGCCCGTCCGGGGCGTCCTTGTCAGCGATGGACCGCCACTGCCAGCGACGGAGCGCGTCGCGGCGCGGCAGCATGCCCGCCGCGTTCGAGCCGCCGACCCGGCGCCACAACTCGAACTCGGCCTGCTTCTGGAATCGAGCCGTTCCTGCCAGCGGCACGAGCAGCGAGTTCGGCGAGATCCGAAGCCACTGCGCCGCCGACACCGCGTGCCAGCCCAGCGCGACGAGCGCGGCGAGACACACCACTCCCGCCGCCCCCGCCGTGCGCCACCGCCGCCTCGTCCTGAACAGCGCCCGCTCGGCCCTCGCATCGCGCCCGCACTCGGGGCAGCGGAGGCCGGTCAGGCCGCCCATGTCGTAGGCGCACCGCGGGCAGCGCCGGCGCCCGCGCGAGGGATCGCCCCTGACCGCCCACGCGCCCACCGCGAAGGCCAGCGCCGCCACCCCGACAAGTGTCCACGCCACCCAGTCCATCTTCGATTAGGCTATCGGCGTCAGCACAACGGAGGTCACAAATGTCCAGGCAGGGCTCCGACCCCAACACACCCCCGCTCTACGTCTCCCCCGAAGCCGAGGCCATCGCCGGCGAGATGGACGGCTTGCCGCGCCCCGCGTGGCCCAAGGTCATCGGCATCATCAGCATCGTGTTCGGATCGATCGGCGTCATCTGCGGCGGTGTCGGCATCGGCTGGCAGCTCCTGGCGCCCGGATTCATGTCCCAGATGGCCGGCGGCGCGCCCCCGGCGCTCATGAGCCCCAGCCCCGTCCAACTCGGCGTCGGCGCCGTTTCCACGCTGTGGACGATCGTCCTCATCGTCGCGGGCGCCATGACGCTGGCTCGCAAGCCCGCCGGCCGGACGGCGCACCTCGCGTGGGCCGGCGTGGCCATGATCTTCGGCGCCATCGGCATCTACATGCAGGTCAAGATGAACGCCGACATCGCGACGTGGGTCGCGGACAACCCGGACTCCGACTTCGCCAAGCAGCCGCAGATGCCGATCATCGGCTACATCTGCGGCGGGTTCTTCGGTTTCGCGTGGCCCCTGTTCACCATCGTCTGGTTCGGCCTCATCAAGAAGAAGGCGAGCGACCTCACTGAGGGCGTGGCCGAACAGGTGGCGTAAGGGAAGGCAGCAGATCAGCAGGTCAGCAGAGCATCAAGTGAAGAGGGAGCGAGGATCCGCCCCTCCTGCATTTGCTGCTCTGCTGTTTTTCCGCTTTGCTGCTGTGTCGGCGTTCAGCCGACCTCCCGCTTCTGGAACAGGAACACCGCCACGCTCAGCAGCGCCGCGATCTGGCACGCGCTGTAGACCACCAGCAGCAGCGCATACCGCAGCGGCACGCTGTGCCCCTGCGTCACCGCGTCCACCAGCCAGAAGAACTGCACGTTGGGCGCCACCCCCCACACGATCCGCGCCAGCCAGTTCACCCGCGTGGGCCCGGCGAAGACGTAATCGCCCACGTACGGGCGCGACGTCACCGCCAGCCCGCCCGCGTTGACGACGATCAGGTCCTTCCCGTTCCCCTCCACCGCGCGCACGAACACCGCCGGGCCAGACGCCGGCTGGTTCACGTCCGTCACGCCGTTCACGTCGCCCGTGAACCGCTCGTGTCGCGGCACGTGCATCTCCACGCCGCTGGGGTCGCTGGCGTAGTACACCGAATCGCCGACCTTGAAGTTCGTCCGCGGCTCGCCTTTGAGCCGCATGAGCCACACGTCGCCCGCGTCGCGGAAGTCCAGGTCCGGGTCGTTCTGGGCCTCGAGCACGGCGATGGTCTCCGCCGCCGAGTTCCGGAACGCGTGGCGCCCGATCAGATGGTTCGAGAGCAGCCCGAAGAGAAACACCCCGAAGCACACCACGATCGTCATGACCTGGCCCAGGCGCGTGGAGCACGCCACGGCGACCGCGGTCAGCACCAGCATCGCCAGCGTCACACCGGCGCACGCCGTGAGAATCGTCGGCTTGACCTCCTTGGTCATCGCCTCGGCCACGGAGTGATGGACCCTCCAATCCGGCCCGAAGGCCAGCGTCGCGGCGAGCGCGAGCAGCACCAGCGGCAGCATCAGAAACACCGCCGACGACGAGAACACCCAGCCGTAGAAATAGTTCCCCCACGTCGCCACGGCCACGGCGAGGACCACCGACCCCAGCCCCAGCACGAGCACAGGCTGGTCGATCGAGTCCGACGCCCGGCTCAGCACCCCGTGCTGCAGCGCCAGCAGAAAGAACGCGAGCATCAGGGCCACCGCCGCGCCCACGGCGCCGGCCACGCCAAGGTATTTCCCCAGCACGAACAGCGGGCGCCCCACCGGCTTGGAGATGACCGTCAGCGCGGTCTTCTGCTCGATCTCCCGCGAGATCACCGCCGTGGCCACGAACGAGGCCAGCAGGGTGGCGCAGAACAGCACCGTCGCCAGCCCGATGTCGAGGAAAAGCTTGTCGTCCCCCGAGACCTCGGCCGAGTCGGAGTACCCCATGCTGTAGGTCGAGAGCAGGCTGTTGAAGACCTGCAGGATCCCCGACACCCCCACCAGCACGAAGAAGATCGGCTGGCGGACGCTCTCGACGAACGTGTTCCGGGCGATGGCGAGGAGTTGTGACGACATGCTTGGTGTGGCGGGCGGCGTGCGTCGCCCCCGCCAGCGTACGCCCGGACGGGGCGTCGGGTTCCGCCGCGCGAGCGCCGGCGCCGAACCCCGGCGGTGACTCGACGAAGTTCAGGGCAGGCGCCTCGAACAGGTCAGGCGAGGGGGCCGTACAGTACCCGCCCTCGCGGCGGGCGTTGGACAGGGACACCCGCGCGGGAGAGAATCGATCCCGTCGCCGCTCCGGCCCGTAGTAAGGAGCGGCCGGAAGCCAGGACCGGCCCGCGCCGGCGCCGCAAACCGACCCCGCGCGCCCCCAACCCACGCGGGCGACCGTGCCCTCCCGAACCCAGCGCCGCGCTGACCCGTCACCCCCCGATCGAGCCGCCGCCGAAGACCATGCGAGCCGACCACCTGACGTACCGCCGGGCGACCTCCACCAGCCTCATCGGGCTGACGCTGCAAGTCGTGCTGAGCGTGGTGTTCCTGCTGTACGGCCTGTTCGCGCGCGACGGCGCCGGCATCAGCGCGGCGCTGTACATCGGCCTCGGCGCCATCGTGTGGCTCTCGCTGGCGCTTGCTTTCCACCAGCACACCCTCGAACGCCTCGAAGCCATCGAGCAGGAGGCGCTCTCCGCCTCGGGGGCGAGCGAGGCGTCCGTCTTCGAGCGCGCGGGCGACGATCTGCGACCTGCCGCCGCGCGCCTGGCCTGGATCCACCGGGTCCTCCTCCCCATCGTCTGCCTTCTGTACGCCGCGTCGCTGATCGGCGCCGGCGTCATGCGGTTCCTCGGGGCGCGCAAGACGTCGGACATCGAGACGTTCGTGCCCCCATCGCTGCCCGGGTGGGCGATCGCCGTGGGCTTGGGCGCCGCGGCGCTCGGGTTCATCTTCGCCCGCTTCGTCGCGGGCATGGCCAAGCAGCCCGCGTGGGCGAACCTCCGGGCCGGCGCGGCGTGCGCGGTCGGCGCGGCGCTGGTCGGGCTGCTCACCGCCATCGCCCACTTCGTCTCCTACCTCGGCAACGACACGCTCCTCCGCAACCTCGGCCTCGCGATCCCCCTGCTCGCCGCGTTCCTCGGCCTCGAGGCGCTCGCCAACTTCGTCCTGAACATCTACCGCCCGCGGCGCAAGGGCGAGACCCCGCGCGCGGCGTTCGACTCGCGCATCCTCGGCTTCCTCGCCGCGCCCGACCGCCTCGCCGAGTCGTTCGGCCAGGCGATCTCGTACCAGTTCGGCTTCGACGTCACGACCTCGTGGTTCTACCGGCTGCTCTCGCGCACCATCGTGCTGCTGGCGCTGTTTGGCGCCGGCATGCTGTGGGCGCTCTCAAGCCTCGCGGTCATCAAGCCCAACGAGCGCGGCCTGATCCTGCACTTCGGCGCGCTCAAGCGCGAGGTCGGCTCCGGGCTGCACTTCAAGTGGCCCTGGCCCATCGAGCGCCTCGAGACCTTCCCCGCCCTCGCCGTCAACGAGATCGACGTCGCCACCCCCAGCCCCACCGTCGATGGGCCCATCCTCTGGACCACCGCCCACCTCAAGGAAGGCGCCGAGACATTCGTGCTCGTGCAGCCCACCGCGGCCGACGGCGGCGGCGCGCCGACCTCCGACCTCTCGCTCGTGGCCGTCGAGGCGCCGCTGCACTACATCGTGCGCAGCCTCGAGAAGTACGAGCGCCTCGCGCCCAAGGCCATGCGCCAGCCGCTGCTCAAGGCCGTGGCCTCGCGTGAGCTGATCGAAGAACTCGGCTCGCGCTCGATGGACGAGGCCCTCGGCGCCAAGCGCGACGAGATCAACGCCTCCCTCCGCGCCCGCATCTCGCGCGCGTTCGATCGCCTCGACGCGGGCGTCGAGGTGCTGTTCGTCGGCATCGCGGGCGCCCACCCGCCGCAGGACGACGACGTGGCCCCCGCGTACGAGCGCGTGGTCGCGGCGGAGCAGACCCGCGAGGCGACCATCGAGCGGGCCCGCGCCGAGGCGATCAAGACGCGCACCCGAGTCGGCGGCGACGCGGCCCTCTCCGAGTCCATCCTCGCGGAGATCAACGAGCTCGAGCGCCTCAAGACCGCCGGCGCCGAACCCGGCGCCATCGCCGCGCGCGAGCGCGCCATCGACGACCTCCTCGCCACCGCCGGCGGGCAGGCGCGCGACGCCATCGCTCGCGCCCGCGCCGACCGCTGGTCCAAGCACATGCGCGAGCGGGCCCGCGCCACCCGCCACGAGGGGCGCACCGCCGCCTACCGCGCCGCCCCCTCCGTCTACCGCGCCCAGCTCTACTTCGGCGCCCTCTCCGACCTCGCCGCGACCGCGCGCGTCTACATCACCGCGTTCGATCACGCCAAGCTCCGGTTCAACCTCGAAGACGTGCAGGATGTCGGGTCCGTCCCCGCCGCCGTCAAGCCCAAGGAGGACTGACGAACGTGCGTTCCACGTTTCTCTTCTTCGTCACCGCGGTGATCGTCCTCTCGTTCGTCGCGTACTGGTGCACCTACTCCGTCCGATTCACGGAGGTGGCCGTTGTCACCACGTTCGGGCGCGCCGAAAAGGCCGCCGTGAAGGACGGCGGCGCCGGGCAGGCCGGGCTCTACCTCAAGTGGCCCTACCCCGTGCAGTCCGTCACCAAGTACGACACGCGAACCCGCTTCCTCCAGACGCGCGGCGAGACGCAGCAGACCGCCGACAACTCGCAGATCATCGTCGAGTCGTTCCTCGCCTGGAAGGTGAAGGACCCCCTCACCTTCTACCAGCGCTACAGCAGCGCCGGCCCCGACGCCCGCGACCACTTCAAAGCCGCCGAGCGCACGCTCGAATCCCTCCTCCGCAGCGCGATGGCCGAGGTCAGCCGCTTCGAACTCAAGCAGCTCTTCGACCCCACGCCCGGCGCTTCACGCCTCGCCGACCTCGAGCGCGCCATCGACGCGCGGCTCAAGGTCGAGCAGGCCCCCGGCGCCCCCGCCGGCGCCGACGGCTCGCCCGCCGGTCAGATCGCGGCGTACGGCATCGAGCCCGTCCTCGTCGGCATCAATCGCGTCGTGCTGCCGCAAGAAACCACCAAGTCCGTCTTCGAGCGCATGAAGGCCAACCGCGAGAAGCTCGCGGGCGAGGCCCAGTCGCGCGGCGAGACGCTCGCCACCACCATAAAGAACGAGGCCGAGTCCGCGGCGAGCCGCATCCGCTCCTTCGCCGACCAGCGCGCCGCCGAGATCCGCAACCGCGGCGACCTCGAGGCCGCGCGCTACATCAAGGAGTTCGGCGAGGCGCCCGAACTCGCGGTGTTCCTCAAGAACCTCGACTTCATGCGCAACGGGCTGGGCTCCAAAGCCACGCTCGTGCTGCCGACCACCATGCCCGGCATGCGTGTGTTTGACCCGAGCAAGGCGCCGCAGGACGG
>CAYVSR010000143.1:0-7165 GCA_964453125.1 uncultured Phycisphaeraceae bacterium
GGGCCGGGTCCGTCAGGTCGTCCGCCGGCACATAGATCGCCTGCACCGAGGTAATGGCGCCCTTGCTGGTGGACGTGATGCGCTCCGGGAGGGCGCCCATCTCCGTCGACAGGGTCGGCTGGTATCCCACGGCGCTGGGCATGCGGCCCAGCAGCGCGGACACCTCGGAACCCGCCTGCGTGAAGCGGAAGACGTTGTCCACGAACATCAGCGTCTCCTTGCCGGACGCATCGCGGAACTCCTCGGCCATGGTGAGGGCCGAGAGCGCCACGCGGAGACGCGAGCCCGGGGGCTCGTTCATCTGGCCGAAGACCATCGCCACCTTGTCCAGCACGTGGGCCTTCTTGCCCTCGGCGTCGGTGTACTCGGCCTCCTTCATCTCGCGCCACAGGTCGTTGCCCTCGCGCGTGCGCTCGCCCACGCCGGCGAACACCGAGTAGCCGCCGAAGTTTCGGGCCACGCGCGCGATCATCTCCTGGATCACGACGGTCTTGCCGACGCCGGCGCCGCCGAACAGGCCGATCTTGCCGCCTCGCACGAACGGGCAGAGCATGTCGATGACCTTGATGCCCGTGGGCAGCAGCTCGGTCTTGGGGTTCAGCGCCGAGAACTCCGGCGGCGCCCGGTGGATCGACGAGCGCTTCTTGACCTGCGGCATCGGCTTCTTGTCAATCGCCTGACCGAGCAGGTTGAACACGCGCCCGAGCACCTCTTCGCCGACGGGCACCGTCACCGGCCCGCCGGTGTCGACGCACGCCATGCCGCGCGAGACGCCGTCGGTGGTGCCGAGCGCGACCGCGCGGACGCGCCCGCCGCCGAGGTGCTGGGCGACCTCGCCGACGAGAGAGACCTTGCCGGCCTTGGTGTCGCCGTCGACGGTGATGGCGTTGTAGATGGCGGGGAGCCCGTCCTCAGGGAACTGGGCGTCGAAGGTGGAGCCGATGACCTGGGTGACTGCGCCGGTGGCGGGCATGCGAGAACCTCGTGGGATGGGGGGTCTGCCGGCCGGGACCGAGGGCCCGGCCGGGGGGCGGGAGGATAGCGGAAAGGTGAGGTCGGGCCAATCCCGTCCATGCGCGGCACGTCGGCCGGGCTCCACCTTCCCGAACCCGAACGTGCGCCCCCTGTGCGGCTCCCGAATGGGTTGACACGCCGGATAGCGTCTTTGAGGCTTCAGATCCGGTTCCGAGCGCAGCCGCGCCGAGGAACCCGCGGCGCCGCCCCGCCGACTCCTACTGGGCGCTGGAACGATTGGCATGCGCGATCAGATCGTCACGACGTGCGCCGGGGTCGTTCTGTGGTCGGCGCTCGCGGCGCACGCCGCCGCCCAGACCACCGTCAGGCTCAGCCGAACCTCTGCCGGAGCGCAGGCGAGCGGGCATTGCACACTTCCTGCCGTCTCAGCCGACGCCCGCTTCGTCTCGTTCCAGAGCGAAGCGACAAACCTCGTCCCCGGCGACACCAACAACGTCGCTGACGTATTTGTCCACGACCGCGCCCTGGGCGTCACGCGCCGGGTGAGTGTGTCGTCGGGCGGCGCCCAGGGGGACCTTCTCAGCGAGGGGCCCGCGGCCGTCTCCGCCGATGGACGGTTCGTGACGTTTGCCTCCCGCGCCACCAACCTCGTTCCCGGCGACACGAACAGCGAGCGCGACTGCTTCGTGCACGATCTGCAGACGGGGCAGACGACGCGCGCCAGCGTCTCGAGCCAGGGCTCGCAGGCCAACGGATACTGCTACAACGGCGCGCTGTCGGCGGACGGCCGGTTCGTCGCGTTCTCAAGCGACGCGACGAACCTCGTGCAGGACGACGCCAACGACGCGCGGGACGCGTTCGTGCACGACCGGCTGACCGGCGCGACCGAGCGGGTCACCGTCTCGTCGGATGAGACGGAAGGCGACAACGGCGGCACGGCCATCGCCATCTCCGCCGACGGGCGCTTCGTCGCGATCCAATCGAGTTCGACCAACCTCGTGCCCGACGACACGAACGCTCGGTCTGACATGTTCGTGCGAGATCGCCTGCTGGGCGTGACCACGCGGGTGAGCCTGTCCACGCTCGGCGCAGAGCCCGACGCCCACTGCAGGAGTGAGGCGATGACGCCCGACGGGCGGTTCTTCGTGTTCTCCACCGCCGCCACGAACCTCGTGCCCGGGGACACGAACGAAAGGGACGACGTCTTCGTCCGCGACCGAGCGACGGGCCAGACGACGCGCGTCTCCGTCGCGACGGGGGGCGTGCAGTCCAACGGCATCAGCCAGTTCGCCTCTATCTCGGGCAACGGGCGCTACGTCGCCTTCGACTCCTTCGCCAGCAACCTCGACCCGCGCGACACCGACACACGGCGCGACACGTTTGTGCACGACCGCGAGACGGGCGGCACGGCGCTCGTCAACCTCGCGTGGAACGACGCCCGCGGCAACCACGCCTCGTTCTTCCCCGCCGTCTCCGCGGACGGCTTCTACATCGCGTTCATGGCGAGGGCGACCAACCTCGTCCCCTCGGACACGAACAACGCCGACGACATCTTCCTGCGCAACCTTCAGCCCATCATTCCGCCCACGCCCTTCCCTGCGGGGGACCAGCCCGCGGCGGTGACCATCGCCGACTTCGACGCCGACGCGCTGGGCCGCCCCGACCTCGCGGTTGTCAACGCCGGCGCCGACTCGGTCACCATCCTGCTGAACAACGGGACCCCGGGCGCCGAGCCCTCGTTCGCGCCCCCCACGCCCGCGCTCACCTTCGCGGTCGGCACGCAACCAAGGGCTGTCGCCGCGGGCGATATCGACGGCGACGGCGACCCCGACCTCGCCGTGGCCAACGGTGGCGACGAGGTGTGCTCCATCCTGCTCAACTCGGGCGCGGGGATATTCCTCCCGGCGGCGCCCGTGAGCGCCCCCGGCGCGCCGCGCGGCATCGCCCTCGCCGACCTCGACTCAGACTCACTGCCCGACCTCGTCATCACGCGCCGCGACGCGGGCCTCGTCAGCGTGTTCCGCAACCTTGGCGGAGGGGCGTTCGCGCCCGATCAGCCGCAATCCCCGCCGGGAGGTCAACCGGGCCGCCCGAGCGGCGTCGGCTCGGGCGATCTGGACAACGACAAGGACATCGACGTCGTCGCCTCGCTGGACATGACCGGCCAGATCGTCGTGTTTCTCAACTCGTCTTCCACTGCGGGGGTCATCGCGTTCGCCCCGCCACAGTCTTTCGGCGTGGGCGGCCCCATGCTGCGACCCGTCTCCGTGTCCGTGAGAGATTTCGACGGTGACGGCGCCCTCGACATCGCGACCGCGAACGCCGCCGACGCCAGCGTGAGCGTCCTTCGCAACCTGGGCGCTGCGGGCGGCGTATGGCTCGGCCTGGCGGCCCCGGCGACGTTCGCGGTCGGACCGACCCCGGTCAGCGTGGATGCGAACGACGTCTTTGCCTCGGGACTGAGCGACCTCTTCGTCGCCAGTGCGTTCACCGACTCGAACAACCAGAGCTCCATCTCCGTGCTGCGGAACGTGTCCACGGGCGCGGGCGTCATCGCATTCGAGCCGGAGATCCGGATCCCCGTGCCGCCGCTCGCCGCGCACGTCGCCTCAGGGGATGTAAACCTCGACGGCCGTGTGGACGTCGCCCTGGCCAGCGGCTTCGACGCGGCGAGCGAAGCCGACTCGACGCGCGACGCGCCGACGGCCGGCGCCGTCGATGTCTTCGCCGGCGCGTCCGTCACCGTGGCCCTCCCGCCATGCGACGGCGACGTGAGCGGCGACCGCGTGGTCGACTTCGTCGACCTCAACGTCGTCCTCTCGATCTACGGCCAAACGGGCCCAGCCCTCCCCGGCGACCTCAACGCCGACGGCGTCGTCGACTTCCTCGACCTCAACATCGTGCTCTCCGAGTTCGGGTCGGCGTGCTGAAGTCGGCCCGTGGCGCGAACACCGGCGGCGTCGCGCCACCTCGCCGCAACGGGCTGTTCTGAAGCCCCGCGCCGCTCGTCGCCGATAGTGCGCTGATCCGGCGCAGCGCAACGGCGCCGCCGCGGGGAGGCGCAGCATGCCGCACACCAGAGTCAGGATTGACGCCTCGCGCGCACTCGCGTTCATCGCGGCGTGCGCCGGAGCGCTCGTCGCCTCCGCCGCAAGCGGGAACGCGCGCCCGGATTGCCGTGAGTGGCGCGGGCTCGGCCCCCCGGGCCTGAACAACGAGGTGCGCACGCTGGCCACCTGGGATCCCGACGGCCCAGGCCCCCGACCGACCTGTCTCGTCGCCGCGGGCTACCCGTTCCAGTACGCCGGCCCCGGCGGCGAACCCGAGGCGATCGGCCCCATCGCGATGTGGGACGGCGAGCGCTGGTCCTCGCTCGGCACGCGCTTCCTCGCGCCGGTCACCGCGATGACAACGTGGGACCCCGATGGCGACGGGCCTCTCGCCCCCCTTCTCGTCGCCGGCGGACGCTTCCGAAACCCGCGCCCCAACGACGCTTCCGCCGGGCCCGAGCGCGAAGGCGTCGCGGCGTACGACGGCGCCGAGTGGCGCATCCTCGGCGCAGGATTCGAGAGCGAATGGCCGTACTACAGCCCCGGCGTGTCGGCGCTGGCGTCGTGGGACCCCGATGATGGCGGCCCGATGACGCCGCGCCTCGTCGTCGGCGGCGCATTCACCCGCATCGGCAACGAGCGCGCGCGCTGCGTCGCGTTGTGGGACGGCGACGCCTGGCGCCCCACACTCGCCGACGGGCGCCTGCCGGCGCCAAACAAGTTCGCGACGCTCGATCGCGACGGGCACGGACCGGCGCGGCGTGATCTTGTGGTCTGGGGCGGTTACTCCTCGCTGGTTCGAGTCTCGCTCCTCGCCGACGAGCGCTGGTCGCAACTCGAGTTCTCTGGCACAGTCCTCGGCGGCTTGTGCGTCGATTCGCCTTGCGTTGTGACCAGCTGGGATCCCGACGGCGGGGGACCCCTCGGCGAACGCATCGTCATCGGCGGGAACTTCACAGAGGTCGACGGTGCCCCGGTCATGTGCATCGCGCAGCGGGAACCGGCTGCTTGGACGCCGCTCGGGGACGGCCTGTCGCCCGCGCTCGGCCCGCTTCGCTGCTACCAGCTCAGCCATTCTTCGCCGGTCGTGAGCGCGCTCACCTCGTGGGACCCGGACGGCGACGGGCCTGAGCCCGCCCTGCTCGTCGCCGCGGGCGGCTTCCGCTACTCCGGCGACACCAGCATCAACGGCATCGCGACGTGGGACGGCGTGCGCTGGTCCCCGCTTGGACTGGGCGTTGACGGGTGGATCGAGGCCATGGCGACGTGGGACGCCGACGGCCCGGGTCCGCAGGAGCGGCGACTTGCCGTCGGGGGTTACTTCATCCGACTCGGCCGCTTCTACGCCCCGTATATCGGCGCATGGTCCGAGTGCGTGCCCCATTGCCCGGGAGATCTGGACGGCGATCGCTCGGTGGCCACACGAGACCTCGCGCTCCTGCTGATTCGCTTCGGAGACTGCGACCCGGGCGCTCTGGGCGACCTCAACGCCGACGGCGTCGTCGACTTCCTCGACCTCAACATCGTCCTGAGTGCGTTCGGAACCGCGTGCTGACGCGCCCTCGCCTCGCGACACGCCTCGGGTGCGCGGTCGGATCTGGTGGGCAACAACCACGCGGCGCGACGCCGCTCTTCGCGGATAAACCTGCGCCGCCGCGGCGCCAGTGAGACGGCCTCCCCGCTCGGCGCAAACCTGGCGTCGCGCCCGCTTGGGCGCCGCTCACACCCCCGAGCCGAAGTCGGACAGAACGGCGTTCAGGTCTGCGAAAGTCACGGCGCCGTCGCCCGTCACGTCGCCCGCGAGGCACCGCCCCGCCTGCCCGAACTGCGAGAGCACGGCGTTCAGGTCGGCGAAATCCACGCGCCCGTCGCCGTTCGTGTCTCCCGCGAAGAAGGGTAAGAGCGCCCGCTCGTGCATCGCCATCAGGACCGGGGGGCCCTTGTCGGTCTGCAGCCAGAGGTCGTGCAGGATCTGCCCCCAGTTGTTCGTCGTGTTGCCGTGGAACAGCGCCTCGATGTAATGCTTCGTGACGGTCTGGTAGTAGACGCGGGTTTCCACCCGAACCGCTCCGGGGGCCACGCGGAAGCACGTGTCGTCCCAGTATTGCCCGTCGGCGTACGCCCAGTTGACCACGGGCGCGCCCGCGGCCTCGTACGCCGCGTTGTTGAACCCGCGCGGCGGGATGCGGTTGTCCTTCTCGATCGTGTCCGCCAGCGCCATGTGCGTGGTGACGCCCGCTGGGTACCCCGTCAGCGCCGCCGCTGCGGGCGAGAGGCCCACGTGCATCTCGTACACGCTGGTCGAGGCCTCGTCGAGCTCGGCGGTCGCCGGGTCGTAGCGCCCGAACTCGCGCACGAGATTCCCGAGCGCGTCGAACTGCTTCACGTTGACGAACACACGCCGCCCCTCGATGTGCCCGGTGGGCAGCTTGTGCCCGCTCTCGTTGGTGACCCGGACCCTGAGCCGCCCTCCCTGCTGCGTGGCGTCGAGCGAGGCGGCGCGGCTGAGCATGTCCTTGGCCTTGGCGATGCCCACGTCGAGCGCCGCCGGGTTCACAGCCGGGTCTCCCGCGGTGTAGAGCTTGATGATCTCCAGCGCCCACGACGACGCGCCCGCGAAGTCATGCGCCGCGATGTCCGGCCGCACGGGCGAGAACACGCACGACTGCCCCTCGGCCTTGGGCATGTGGCAGTCCTGGCAGGTGGAGACCGTCGGCCCGCCAACACCGCCGAACCTCCCGCCCATGTTGACCCCACCGTTCGCGAACGCCGAGAGTTTCCACTCGGAATAGGTCCGCTCGAGCGGGAACTGCGTGTGCGGGTCTTCGTTCGGCGTGGGCTGGTTGATCGCGTTGTACCAGTAGGTTCCGTCAGGCTGTTTCGACACCGCGACGTTGCCCACTTCGTGGCACGTGCCGCAGAAGTCGCTCGTCTTATGGAACGGCGAGTAGATGAACTCATGCAGCGCGCTGGGGTTCGCGCGCGGGCCGCGACGCCGGCCGAGCGGGTCGAGCACGAACATCGCGTTGCCGTAGTGGTCCGGAACCTCCGCAAGCCCCTGCAGCACGCCCACGTCTTCGGCCGGGCTGGCGCCCGGCGTGTAGATCGGGTCCACCCAAGAGTGGCAGAAGTGGCACGAC
>CAYVSR010000144.1:0-7150 GCA_964453125.1 uncultured Phycisphaeraceae bacterium
CGATCGTGCACTTCTGGACGCTGGTGTTCATCTACATCTGGGCCGGGCCGCACCACCTGCACTACACCGCGCTCCCCGCGTGGGCCAGCACCCTGGGCATGCTCTTCTCGCTCATGCTCTGGATGCCCTCGTGGGGCGGCATGATCAACGGCCTCCTCACCCTGCGCGGCGCCTGGCACAAGGTCGCCGCCGACCCCGTCCTCAAGTTCTTCGTCGTGGCGGTGACGTTCTACGGCATGTCCACCTTCGAAGGGCCCATGCTCTCGATCAAGAGCATCAACGCTCTCTCGCACTACACCGACTGGACGATCGGCCACGTGCACGGCGGGGCGCTCGGCTGGGTCGGCTTCATGACGTTCGGAATGATCTACTGGCTTGCCCCGCGTCTCTTCCAGGCGCCGCTCTACAGCAAGAAGCTCGCCGAGTGGCACTTCTGGCTCGGCACGCTGGGCATCTTCGCGTACTGGCTCAGCATGCAGTGGGCCGGCATCACCCAGGGCCTCATGTGGCGGGCGTTCGACGACGCGGGCAACCTCAAGTACCCCGACTTCGTCGAGACCGTCACCAAGCTCATCCCGCTCTACTGGGTCCGCGCGGGCGGCGGCGCGATGTACGTCGTCGGCGTGCTCATGCTCGGGGCGAACATCCTGATGACTTGGGCGCGCCGCCCGAGCGTCTACGCCGAGCCCGTGCAGACCGCGCCCGCTCTCGCACGTCGGTACACCGACCCGGCGCGCGAGCCCTCAAGCCTCACCGCGGTGATGGAGACCGGCCGGCGCGTGGACGAGTTCGTGAAACTCGACTGGCACCGCCGGTGGGAGCGCCTGCCCTTTCGGTTCACGGTGTGGGTCGTGATCGCCGTGGTGACGGCGTCGCTCTTTGAGATCGTGCCGACGTTCCTCGTCCGCTCGAACGTGCCGACCATTGAGACCGTGCGCCCCTACACGCCGCTCGAGGTCGCCGGGCGCGACATCTACATCGCCGAGGGCTGCTACAACTGCCACTCGCAGATGATCCGGCCGATCCGCGCCGAGACCGTCCGCTACGGCGAGTACAGCAAGCCGGGCGAGTTCGTCTACGACCATCCCTTCCAGTGGGGCTCGCGCCGCATCGGGCCCGACCTCCACCGCGTCGGCGGGAAGTACTCGCACGACTGGCACGTCCGCCACCTCGAGAACCCACGCCAGCTGGTGCAGGGCTCCATCATGCCCACGTATTCTCACCTGCTCAAGCAGGATCTCGACTTCGGCGCCATCCAGCCCCACGTGGACGCGCTGGCGACGCTCGGCGCACGCTACGGCCCGGAGGGGAAGGATGCCGAAGGCGCCGCACGTGCGCAGGCCGCGACCATCGGCGCCGACCTGGCGACGCAGGGCGGGTACCCCGGCCTCGAGGGCAAGAAAGTCGTCGCGCTGATCGCGTACCTCCAGCGCCTGGGGACTGACATCCACGCCCCGCCCCCGACGCCGGCCGCGCCCGAGACCGCCCCGCCCGCAGAGGAGGCCCGCCCATGAGCCTCAGCGACATCATGAGCGGCGCAGACCTGACGGCGCTGCCGCAGGCCGCGCTGATCATCTTCTTCCTTGTGTTCGCGTCCGTGACGGCAAGGGTCTTCCTGCGGGCCGACAAGGCCGCCACGGACGCCGCCGCACGTCTCCCGCTCGACGACACCCCTCGCCCCTGAGCGCACCACCATGAACGACAAGGCACACGGCCGGCTGCTGGAGCACGAGTACGACGGCATCCGCGAGTACGACAACCCCACCCCGGGGTGGTGGCACATGCTGTTCTGGGTCAGCATCGCGTTCGCGTTCCTGTACGCGAACTTCTGGCACTTCAGCGAGTTCGCGTGGACCGTGCACGACGAGTACGACTCGCAGGTCGCGGCGTACTACAAGAAACTGTTCGGCGCGCTGGGCGACCTCCAGGCCGACGAGCCCACCCTCCAGCGCATGATGGCTGATGAGAAGTGGCGCACGGTCGGCAGGTCGATCTACGCGGCCAACTGCACGCAGTGCCACTCCGCCGATGGCGGGGGGATTAACGGCCCCAACCTCGCCGACGACGCGTATCTGAACATCAAGCGCCTCGAAGACCTGCCCGCGTTCATCGCCAAAGGCAACGTGCCCAAGGGCATGCCCGGGTGGGAGAACCGGCTGCAGGCCAACGAGCGCATCCTCGTCGCGGCGTACGTCGCGACGCTCCGCGGCACGACGCCCGCCAACCCCAAGGCCCCCGAGGGTGAGACCATCCCGGCGTGGCCCGCGCCGACGGCCGGCGCCGCCGCGACCGCGAACTCGGGCTCCAAGAGCTGACCATGGCGACCGAAGGCGCCGCCACCGAGTCGGTCGTTGCCGCCGGGCCGAGCGCGGGCAGGGTGCTGTCGACGCTCAACGCCGACGGTTCTCGCCGCTGGCTTCGGCCGCGACTCTCGAAGGGGCGGTTCCTGGCGCGCCGCCGTCTGGTGGCGTACGCGCTGATCGCGCTGTTCACGGCGCTGCCGTTCGTGCGCATCGGGGGCCATCCCGCGATCCTTATCGACGTGGTCCGGCGAGAGTTCCATTTCTTCGGGCGCACGCTGCTGCCCACCGACTCGCTCGTGTTCGCCCTCCTGATGGTGTGCATCTTCCTGGGGATCTTCCTCGTCACGGCGCTGGCCGGCAGGATCTGGTGCGGATGGGCGTGCCCGCAGACGGTGTACATGGAGTTCCTGTACCGGCCCATCGAGCGCTTCTTCGACGGCGCGCCGGGCCGGGCGGCGCGCGTCGGGCCGACCGGGGTGCGCAAGGCCGCCAAGCACGCGGCGTTCTTTCTGTGCACGGTCTACCTCTCGCACACGTTCCTCGCGTACTTCGTCGGCATCGAGACGCTTTACCACTGGGTAGGGCAGTCCCCGCTCGAACATCCGACCGCGTTTCTCGTCATGGCCGGAACGTTCGCCCTGATGACCTTCGACTTCGGCTACTTCCGTGAGCAGACCTGTCTCGTCGCGTGCCCCTACGGCAGGCTCCAGTCCGCGCTGCTCGATCGGAACTCGCTCATCGTGGGCTACGACCGCGCCCGGGGCGAGCCCCGGGGCGTGAAGCGTCGGGGCAGGGGCGCCGAAGCCGTAGTCTCCCTCGACGTGCTGCCCGAGGCGGCGCCCCGTGCCGGAGACTGCGTCGACTGCCGCATGTGCGTGACGACCTGCCCGACCGGCATCGACATCCGCGACGGGCTGCAGATGGAGTGCATCGGGTGCGCGCAGTGCATCGACGCGTGCGACGCGGTGATGGACAAGATCGGGCGCCCGCGCGGGCTCGTGCGCTACTCGTCGCAGGCCCGCGTCGCGGGCGAACGAGCGCGCATCCTCCGGCCGCGCGTCGTGATCTACCCGGTCATCCTGCTCGGGGCGCTCGCGCTCATGGTCGTCACGCTTCAGCGAGCCGGCGTCGCCGAGGCAGCCCTGCTGCCCCGCACCGGCAAGCCGTTCTACGAGTTGCCGACGGGCGAGATCTCCAACCAGTTTCGCGTGCGTCTCGTGAATCGCGCCGGCGCGCCCGCCGTGTTCACGCTCAGCATGCATGGCGACGCCGCCCGCCTGATCGTCGAGGAGAACCCCCTCGTGCTCAAGCCCGGCGAGTCGCGAACCACGCCCATCACGCTCGCGATCGCGCGGGACGCGTTCACGCACGCCGCCGTCGATGTCACCCTGCGAGTATCGACGGACAGCGGCTTCATGAAGGACCTGTCCTTCCACGCCCTCGGGCCCGCCGGGCAGGCGCCCGCCTCGACCGGCCACGGAGACCGCCCATGACCCGATCGCGCGTCTGGGTCGGCCCGGCCCTCGTCGGCGCCATCGTGTGCGCCGACCTGATCGGCGCGGGCGCCCTCGTCTATTGGTCGCGCAACGACCCCGGTTTCGGCGTCGAGCCCGACTACTACGCCGCGGGGTTGAAGTGGGATGACACGCGAGCAGCGCAGGCGCGCAGCGACCGCCTCGGCTGGACGGCGACGCTCGCCGAGGAGGCCGCGGGCGAAGGGCGCCGTCGAATCGGTGTGTCGCTGCGGGACGCCGCAGGCGAGCCCGTGACCGGAGTGTCGCTCGGCGCGGTGGCGTTTCATAACGCGCGCTCCCGCGCCCGCGAGACGCTTGAACTGCGGGAGGCGGCTCCCGGCCGTTACGAGTGCGAGGCGACGCTCTCACGCCCCGGCGCGTGGGAGTTCCGCCTCACCGGCGCACGAGGGGAGGACCGTTTCCTGACGATCATCCGACACACCGTCGGTCGAGGCGCCCCGTGAGCGCCCTCTTTGTCGCCGTGTTCGTCGCCTCGCTCCTGGGGTCGCTGCACTGCGCGGGGATGTGCGGCGCCTTCCTGGCCTTCGCCGTGGGCACGCCCGGCGAGCGCACCGGCGGTGCGCGCCTGCACCTCGCGTACAACCTTGGACGCCTGGTCACCTACTCGGCGCTCGGCGGTTTCGCAGGGCTGATCGGCGGCGCGATCGACACTGGGGGATCCCTTCTCGGGATCCAACGCCTCGCCGCGATCGGCGCCGGGGCCGTCATGATCGGTTTCGGCGTGGTCGTGCTGCTCCGGACCCGCGGCGTGCGCCTCCCTCGCCTCCCTCTCCCACGGGCGCTCGAGCGGGCGCTCACCGCGGCACACCGGCGTGCGGCTCGTCAAGCGCCCATCGTTCGCGCGGCGTTGACCGGCCTTCTGACGACCCTGCTCCCCTGCGGCTGGCTGTACGCGTTCGTTGTCACAGCCGCCGGCACGGGCCAGCCGGGCTGGGGCGCGCTGACCATGGCCGCGTTCTGGCTGGGCACGCTACCGGTGATGATCGCGCTCGGCGTCGGCCTGCGGCGCGCGACCGGCGCGCTCGGGCGCAGGCTGCCGACACTGACGGCGCTGGCGCTCGTCGGCGTGGGGGCGTTCACGGTGGCGCAGCGCATCCGGCTCGCGCCCTTCGAGCGCGGCGATGTCGCGACGGACCCCAGCGCGCAGATCGAACGGCTCACCTCGCTCAAGCCATCCGACGCCCCGTGCTGCGATGCCGACGCTCGTTGAGGCCATCGCGCGCGCGCCGCACAAGCCTGCGCCGCAGGGCGTGATCGCCTGCGCGCACTGCGACCTCCCCGTGCCGTCCGGTCTGGTCGAACCGTCGGAAGCCCGCCAGTATTGCTGCGCGGCGTGCCGCACGGCCTACGGCGTCATACACGCCGGCGGGCTGGAGGCGTTCTACGACGTTCGACGCCGGTTCGGCGCGCCCGAAGCCCCGGCGCTCAAAGGCCAACAGCCGGGCCGGTATGACCACTTCGACGACGCGTCGTTTCTCTCTCGCCATGCGGTGAGGAGTGAGGACGGCGTGTGCACCGCGGAGTTGTTCGCGCCGACTATGCACTGCGCGGCGTGTGTCTGGCTGCTCGAACGCGTGCCGAGGCTCCAACCCGGCGTGCGCGCGGTCCGGGCCGATCTGGGCCGATGCCTCGTTCGCGTCGAGTGGCGCCCGGAGGAAGTCGCGCTCTCCAGAATCGCGAGCCTGGCGCACTCACTTGGCTACGCGCTGCGCCCGACGGGCGGCGCCGACGCGCGAGCCGCCCGGCGCGCCCAGGATCGAGCCATGCTCGTCCGCATCGGCGTCGCGGGCGCGATCGCTGGCAATGTCATGCTCGCCTCGTTCGCGCTCTACGCCGCCGGCGCGGGGCGGGCCGGCGGCGCGGCGGGCGCGATGGACCCCGCCTTCCGGGCGATGTTCCGCTGGCTGACGCTGGCGCTCGGGCTGGTCTCGATCGCCTGGCCGGGCGCGTCGTTCTTCCGTGGCGCATGGGCCGCGCTCCGCGCCCGTTCGCCGCACATGGATGTCCCGATCGCGCTGGGCCTCTCGGTCGGCGCCGCCTGGGGCGTGGTGTGCACGGTGCGAGGCGCTGGAGAGACCTACTTCGACACGCTGACCGTCCTGGTCTTCCTACTTCTGGTCGGGCGGTGGCTCCAGCGTCAGCAGCAGCGGCGCGCAGCCGATGCGCTCGAATCGCTCGGCTCGCTCGCCCCCACGCGCGCCCGCCTTGTCGGCGAGGATGGCATGCCCGTCGACTCGCCGCTCGAGATCATCCGACGCGGCGCCACGGTCGAGTGCCTCCCCGGCGAGACGATCCCCGTGGACGGCGTGGTGACGCGAGGCGAATCGGAGGCCGACGAGGCGCTGCTGACGGGCGAGCCCGAGCCCGTGGCGCTGCGCGCGGGCTCGCCGGCGCACGCCGGAACCACGAATCTCTCCGGCGTCATCCGCGTGCGGGTCGAGGCGGCGGGTGAGGCGACGCGCGCGGGCGCCATCGAGCGCCTGGTGCGCGAGTGCGCGCTGCGGAAGGCGCCGATCGTGCGCCTCGCGGACCGCGTCGCAGCCGTGTTCGTGCGGGCGGTCATCGGGCTCTCCCTGCTCACGCTCGGGCTGTGGCTGTGGCTTGACCCTTCCCGTGCGGTCGGCCACGCCACAGCGCTGCTGATCGTCACGTGCCCCTGCGCGCTGGGCATGGCCACGCCGCTGGCGATCACCACCGCCATCGGCCGGGCCGCGCGACGGGGGATTCTCATCAAGGGGGGCGAGGCCCTCGAGGCGCTCGCTCGACCGGGGCGCCTCATCCTCGACAAGACGGGCACGATCACGGAGGGCGCCCCGATGGTCGCGCTGTGGCGCGGGCCGGAATCAGCGCGGGCGCGGGCCGGCGCCGGCGCGTCCGAATGACCCACGCACCCCAACCCGCCGGCGCATGCGGCCGGGGCGCTGCCGGAGGACGGAAGCGGTGCGCGGGCGCGCGCCGAGACTGTGCTTCACAGGCTCGGCGCGGGCGTCGAGGGAACGGTGGGGGGGACGCGCGTCCGCGTCGGCGCCGCGGCGTTCGTGCGTGAGTCGAGCGTCGCCGGCGCAGCCTTCGACGCAGACGCGTTCGTCCGCGAGTGCGAAGCCGCTGGGCTGACGCCCGTGCTCGTCGCCGTGGAGGGCGTGATCGTGGCCGGCGCGGGTGTGGGCGACCGCCCGCGTCCCGACGCCGCCTCATCGATCGCCGCGCTCCGCTCGATGGGCTGGACGGTCGGCGTGCTGTCCGGCGATCGGCGGGCGGTGGTGGAGCGTGTCGCCCGGTCGGTGGGAATCGAGCCGGCCAACACTCGCGCCG
>CAYVSR010000145.1:0-7149 GCA_964453125.1 uncultured Phycisphaeraceae bacterium
GCCAGAACTGGAGAGGCGACGTGGTCGCAGTGGTCTCGTCAGGCGGAGCGCAGCGGCTCGAGGCGCGGTACAGCGCCTACGGCGTCCCGTCGGGCTTCCCCGCGGGGGACCTGGACGCGGACGGGGACTGCGACTTCGGGGACCTGACCATCATCGGCGCGTGGATCGGGGTGACCTACGACGTGCGCGGCGACATGGACCTCGACGGGGACGTGGACTCGGCCGACCAGACCATCCTCAGCTCGCTCAACTACGGCGTGACCCTCGGACGAGGCAAACTGAGCCGCACGCCCGACTCGGTAGCCGGGGGGGTGCGCAAGGGCTACGCGGGGTATGAGCACGACGGGGCGCTGCTGAACTCGTCGTTCATGCATGTGCGCAACCGGGTGTACATGGCGGAGGTGGGGAGGTGGACGCGACGCGACCCGCTGGGGTACGTGGATGGGGTGAGCTTGTACAGTCGTCGCGAATTGAGTGCTTCTTGCATGTTCCCACCCATCTCGAAATCCATTTCTGCGCTGAGCACTCTTGCGTCCGAATTACTACCACGTCATTTCGAGCTTAAGGGATTGCTACGCGACCCTTGGCGAGAGAAGACATCGTTCACCCTTCAGGGCTTTACTTCTTCAAACGACGGCGAAGCTGTGACACTAGAGGTCTTCCTGTCGAGGATCTACCGTGGTCTCATCGATGGTGCGCCGATAGGCGGATCGCTTTGTGGAGATTACATTCCGACAGTCCCAATGGATGACTCTAGCACAGTGCTCCCACAACGGGGAAATGAGCCGAAGGGATTCGGCTGGTGCCCGATCGGGTACAATCCGGAACATTGGCAATGGGGTCCTGCTCAAGGCAATGTGTGCTTGAGGTGTGATATCGGACGTTGTCGTTTCGGTCTGCCCGGCCTGATTTGTCGACCGTTCCGGACTGAGATCGGGCAGCCCGGAGATCCGAACTACGTCAGTTTCCCAGGATGTGCTTGCAGGCACCTCCTGGGGGGAATTCGGCCGGACTCGCATTAACGCGCTTCTGCTCATCAGCGAATTCATGCCACATCTCCGCCCCCTCCATAGTGATGGCAATTCAAAGAGGCACGCGCCATGTCCGTCGCGATACGGGCGGCTCTTAGGCATCGCCGCATGGCTAACGGTCTCGAACTTGACTGCTGGAGACCGGTCTGCAAATGAAGCGCAACCGAGCGACCCGCTTATTTGTCTCGCGGTGCCGAGTAATGGGGGTAAGTCAGCAACGCTGCTGCTAGAGGAATTGCAGCGCATTCAATTGAACGAGAGGGACTCTTCAGTACGAGTGGGGACAATTCGCGATCTTATCTTAGGTTCGTGGTGCGACCCACACGATCACTCCGGGATATCCAAAACGATTCAAGATGCGGTGGAACTACTAGACACCTCATCCTTGGAAGATTTGCTAGCATTGCTGACGTTACACATCCCCAATAATGGTGACGATGACTATGAGAACTGGTGCTTTTTTGTACTAGAGGTTGCGGCAGGACGGAATTCACTCTCGCGGAATGAGACCAGGTCCTTACTACGTCAAAAACTCGAAGATAGAGTGCGGGTTGCAGGGTGCGATTCTGATGCGGGACTCGGACAGGATTATGAAAAACGACTCAATACCGTGCGCGTCCGCGGAGATTTGATCGATTCATTGTGTCCTGACATTAAACTTGCATGGTGTTCGGATGGCGCCACACAAAATTCCCTCCGTAGCAAGCTGTCTGATGACTCGCTTACTTGTATGTTTGTCTTCTCTACGAATTGCAATGCGTGCCGGCCATTTTGGCCTCACCTGCAAACGTTACAAGATCGCGAATGGATTTCGAAGGTGAAGTTCTTGGGGATTGCTATTGATTCCGGAGACGTTGATTTTGATCAGCAATTGACAAGTTACATCACAAAAAATGATATTGCTATACCAATTGTATCTGTTAAATGGCGTGATGCGTACGATAGCCTAGTCGTTGATGCTCTGCCGCATTTGATTATTTGTGATTCAAACCAGGCCGTTCAGTTCAGCGATTTTATGCATGCGCCATCGCTGGACGGGTTCGAGACGATAATTAAAAACAACGTAAACAGGGATAGCCGTTCGGCGCCTTGATCTTGGGTTCGAGCATTGTCGGATGAACGAGCACCGGGTTCATGGCACAAGAGGTTTCGGGGGAGGCAGACCGTGTAATTAGTGAGACAGGGATGTGCTCTGTCCAGAACCGACCCCGCTGACTCTGCGGCCTAACGCCTTACGGCGTAGGCGGCGACCTTCAGCGCCGCCTCGGCGAACAGCGTGCTCTGCTTGCGGCTGCGCAGTGAACTCCCCGTCGTCCGCTTGATCGCGCTGTTCATTCTCTCGCGCATCCACCGCCGTCCGTAGCCCTTCACCCGGCGCCGGCAGAGCGTTCGCAGTGCCCCGACACGCGCCCGTCCCGCCGCCGCACCGTCGGCGGCGCGTCGCTCGGCATGCCCCACTCCGTCAGGTTGGCGATATACCACGCCTCGCTGTCGAACGCCCCGTCCCCCCAGAGCGTCGTGGGTCGTCCGACGGCCTTCATCTTCTCCCGCAGCGCCCACGTCTGACGCATGTCGTGGCTCGGGCCCCAGTCCGTCACCCGCGCCGCCGGCGGCACGCTCGCGCACAGCGCGATCAGCGTGAGCTTCACGAACTTCGTGCGTTTCCGCCCGGCGCGGCTCACGAAGTGGGCGCTGGCGCTAGTGGTCTCCAGCCCCGTGCCGTCGATGGCCGCGTCCTGTGAGCGCGCCTTGAGCGTCGCCCGTCCGATGCAGGCCATCACGCCGTCGATGAGCGCCAGCACGTCGGGACGGTCGGCGAACGCCTGGGGGGGTGGCGAAGCGCGGCACGCGCCACAGCCCCAGCGCCTCGCGCACGGCGGGCATCAGGATCAGCAGCTCTTCGCACCGTCGGTACGTGCATCCCAGGTGGGCCTTCACGATCAGGCAGGCGAAGAGCTGGGGCTGGGTGTACTTCTTGGGGCTCTGCTCGTGCGAGTAGTCGGAGCGGTGGCGGCGCGCCAGCCGCAGCGCGAGCCGGGCGACGTGCCAGAGATCCTGGTCGCCCGCCTCATCAACCGGCAGGCCGAACAGCCCGACCGATCGCTTCTTCTTGGCCATGCCGCGTTGCACGACCAAGCGTCAGAACGGTTGCGTTGGGTTCTGGTCTGAGCAAGGTGGACCACGATGACGCGGTGTGAAGGGCGCGGGTCACGGGAGATCGGCAAACTCGTCGTATCCCCGGCGAATGAGCCTATCCACCACGAGGTCCGCTAGCCGGCGCACATCTTGGGCCCCCTTGAGCCCCGCCTGAAGCACGACCTTGGCTTCGTTCTTCCAGGAGGACACTCGCCAACCCTCGACATCCCCGTTCACCAAGGCTTCGACAATCCGCACAGAACGAGGCAGGTCCGCCAAGTAAACCTTTGCCAATCGGCGCATGATCAGATGATCGGGCTCAGCCTTGGGGTCCAAGCTCACGAAGCGCTCTAGCCGTTCCAACGACCAAGCCGGGTCGAAGGCTCCAGACGCGAACCACCAGCCGAATGTCAGCCGACCGGGATTCCTCCGGGCATCGCCCTCCCCGACAGCTGTCCAGTACGTGTCCCAGAGGACTTGGAGCCGTTCCACAGCGCCGGGGGGCAGGTCTGTCGGCTCAGCACCGAGCGCCCGCCCCGCGAACTCCATCGCCTTGATCCGAAGCCATTCGGGCGTTTGCGTTGACAGCCTCGTGATGATCCCTTCCTGCGAGGCGAGCGCCTCACGGGGACTCTCGCCGAGTCTGCCAACGGCGTACAGGTCTATGAGGTGCTCGACGAAGATGAAGTAGGACCGATCGACGCGGTCGGCGCTCTCGTCAATGGTGTCGGCCTGATCGAGCGCATAAGCGAACTGCGGCGACAGCAAGCGGACTATCGCGATGTGGGGATTGTGCGAGAACATGCACGCGATCCACGCGGCCCACCCGAACGCCGCCTGGGGCTCAGAATCGATCTTGGCCAGGTCGAAGACGTGGGCGGCCCGCTGCGTGATCCAGTTCGAGTCCAGCCGGAGCAAGGCCCCGAGTTTCATCCCAAACGCCGCACGCGATGCGAACCCGTCAAGCGGTGGTCCGAGTTGGGCGTCGAGCGCGGCCTCCACCTCCGGCATCCCCCGCAGGCCTCCTCCGACTGTTTCAGACTTGGACTCCGCCGCGGCAGCATGGACCTGAATCCACCCTGCGTAGACGATCAATGCTGCAACGGCCTTCGCACGAAGCGAGTTCAGCGCGACCATGGTCCAGTCGCGGACGCGGACGTCCGTCGGACCATCCATGATGACCGGAAGGTCGGAGGGTTCGAGCACGATGGGTTCGAGGACGGCCCAAATCGCATCCCGATGTTGCATGCCCGCAGGCTGACGTTCGTCGTCCGTGCCAACGCTGCACACTGTCTCGATAAGGCCGGCGATCTCGCGGCGGCACAGTCGCCACCCGTGCTTCGCGTCTGATCCGAGCGCCGCGTCACTCTCTTCGAAATCAATCGGACGCCGCGCCACTGCCGCACACAGGGTCAGGATCGGACCAAGCTCCACGGGCTCGCTCTTGCTGATCGCCCCCACCATGGCCCGCACGAAGACCTCGACGTATATGGCGGGAGTGCGCGCTAGCTCTCCGGCGCGACTGGACCATTCGTGTGCGTTCGACGAGATCAGTTGTCCGAAGACTCTTGCAAGCTCCTCGGCCGTGATTTCACCCCACGCGTCGTCCGTTGGACGCCACGTGTTTAAGGTCGCGATGACCTCGCTCGGTGGCATCGCGCGGAGTTGATCCAGAGAGTAGGGGCTCTGGTCGTGGATTCGGAACGCTCGACGTGAGGATCGCATCATGGCTTCGTCGTCGTGACGGTCCTCGGTCCCGATTCGCTCGTACAAATTCCTCCACTTGCCTGTGAGGTGCGCCCTCGCCCAGTGCAACCGCTGAGCCCGCCATCGATCCTCGGCGATCTTGCGTCGCTCCGCGTCATTGCCGTAGACGCGGTCACGAACCGGAGATGCGCCTGGGCCAGCCTCCACCCGCTCCAACCAGCAAGTCTGCTGCTCCCCGGTCAGGAGACCGAAGCGACGCTCGACGAGACGGGCGTACTCGCTCCTGAACTCGGGATCGGAGAAGGCGGCATCGTCCATGAGAGCCGCGGCCGTCTGGTCCGGGTCCTGCTCGCCGTATTCCGCCAATAGGTAGAGGCGGAACCGCTCGGTCAATCGTGGAGATTCTCCTGGCCGCAGCGAGGTGAGCGCGTCCGCAAGGGTGACCTTGCCCGACGCGATAGCGCGGTCCAGCACGTCCTTCAGAAGGCTCACCATCACCGAAGCCAGGCAGTCGTTCGGCCTCGTTGGCTCGGCGGCGATCTCCGGCCTCCACGCATTGGAGTGTTTGTCTTCGCCCGTCGGACTCTCGCGACGCGCCCAGACTTTGGTCCAAGTCCAGAGCAACTCGATCAGTCGTCGGGCGCACCTGTCGAAGAGGGCGGGAATGACGTGCTGCTCGAGCGCCGCGAGGTAGCCGGTGGTGCGGTCCCACTCGGAGTCCCGCACCATAAGCCATGACCCCGCGTCAAATGCCAGCTCAGCCAGGCGGACGGCCGCCTTGAATTGGTCCGCCCCCACGAGGCTGACGACGAGTTCGCCGACATCTTCGAGCAAGTAGTCGACGCCAGCTTCTCGAATGCCCTTGCCGAGCATGGGCACGAGCGCCGTCGCGTGCTCCGCTGGCAGAACCTTGACGACGTTCAAGACATCCATCGCGATCGCGTAGTTCGAAACCTCGATGGGTCTCAAGACGTCCACGACCATCTGCGGCGCCATGGGCGCCATCCGGGCCAAGTACTCGAGCTGATGCCAACCTCGATAGCGAATACCCGAGCCACGTCGCTCTGGAGGAGGGGGATTCCGAAAGAACCCGCGGGCTTCGAGCGGTTCGATCCATGCGGGGTTGGTCAATCGCCGGAAGAAACGACGCTCGGCCTCGGGCGCCGCCAGTCGAGGCACGATGTCGAGGAGTTCGGCCTCCGATGGAGCAGCTCCCGCGTTCGCGCGTTCGAGCGCGGCGTCTAGGGGCGTGGCGGTCGTGTGAAACCGGCCTGCGAACCCATGCAGCATGAGCTCGAAGTCTGCGAACCTACGCCGCAATTCAGACTCCTCGACCTCCGGCTCCTTGTCATGTCGAGCATGTGCAAGCCGCATGAACCACTTGCGAGTCTGGCGGAATGACTCCACAAGGCGTTCGTTGACGCTCGCGCCTTCGGGCTCGATCTGCATGAGTTGCCTGAAGAGCAACTCGTAGGCGTCTGGTCGAGTCTGGCGTTCTCGGTGTGCGGCAACAAGGTCGTGGACCAGACGGGCTGCGGCCACTGGCAAGGCAATGACCTCGTTGCTGGCAGCATCTGGGGACGCGCCGCCTGGTAGAGATGGTGGCCAGACCATTGAAATCTCGTCTAGCCCGTCTTCATACTGGACCCGCGTGAACGTCACCTCGGCATTGAGCGCTCTCGCGAGGCGGTCGCAGATGTCCCGCACGGCGTGCGAGATGAAATGTACGCGTCCCGGGAACTCCGGTGCGGCGAGCAGTCGGAGCGCCCCTGCGTATGCGGGCGCCAGCGAAGGCGCGCGATCACAGAACCACGCGAAGAGCTCGACCCGCATCGCGTCGTCGGCGCCGCCGGAGGATGGTGGATGCTCGTCGTTGGGGGGCCCGGAAGGCATTGCCCTAGGAGTTTAAGCGGCAAATCTGCTCCTCTCCTTTCCCCGCACATGCCGTACGCGCGCGGGACGCGCCGACTGTCTGAACTTTGGGGGCGTGCCAGCCGATCCCGCCCCCTCGCTGCGGAGGCGGCCTGACAGGGCTCGGAGCGCCGCATCTCGATCGCGGCCTGGGTAGCCACGCCGCCGAGTTACCCCTCGGGCCAGGTAGAATCGGGCGTGTCACCCCTCGGCGTGGTGACATTGCGCAAGTGTTTGCACGTTCAACACTTACGCACAAGTCGTTTTCCGTAGGGGTGACAAAAAGGACATCAATAAGCCTGCATGACGTTGGGGTCATTAAGCTTCGAGATTGATACGGACATATCGGGTGTTGATGCGACAT
>CAYVSR010000146.1:0-7133 GCA_964453125.1 uncultured Phycisphaeraceae bacterium
GGCGGTCGCGGCTACAGCGGCGGCAGGAACGGCGGCGCGGGCGGGGGTGGCTCGGGCAGCGGGGGCCACGCCGCTGGCGGCGGAGGGCGCGGCGGAGAGCGGGGCCGGGAACGCGCCGACAAGAGCCGCAAGGACCGCGACGACGACGGCTGGTGAGCGTCACGGCCCGCGCACATCGTCGCCTACCCTTGGGCGCCACGCACGCCCCGCTCCCGCCCGGAGTCCCAATGGCCCGACGCACCATCCAGCAGTTCCGAGACGAGCGCGCCGCGGGCAACGAGGCCGTGCTCGCCACCGAGCACCTCGGGATCAAGCGGTTCTTCAACCTCGACACCGCGGCGTACCGCGACGGCGCCCTGCCCGGGCGCACCAAGGAACTGCTCGGCCTCGTGGCCTCGGGCGTGCTGCGCTGCAACGACTGCATCGATTACCACCTCGAGCAGTGCGTCGGGGCCGGCTGGTCGGAGGCCGAGATCGAGGACGCGCTGAACGTGGCGCTCGTTGTCGGCGGGTCGATCTTCATCCCGCACCTGCGCCACGCGCGACTCACCCTCCGCGAACTGCTCGACGAGAAGCGGCGTGCCGGGGCCTGATCCCGCCCCGCCCGGCGCGCTGTGGCGCATCGGGCGCGGCGACACGCTCTCGCTCGACCGGTCGCGCATCCTCGCGATCATCAACGTGACGCCCGACTCGTTCTCCGACGGCGGGCTGCACCTGTCGCCCCAAGCCGCCGCGGCGTACGCGGCCCAGGCTTCGGCCGACGGCGCAGACGCCCTGGATATCGGCGGCGAATCGACCCGCCCCGGCGCCGCCCCCATCGAGGCCTCCGAGCAGCTCGAGCGCGTCCTCCCTGCGATCCACGCGATCCGCAACGCGGGAATCACCCTGCCGATCTTCGTCGACACCACCCTCGCGCGCGTCGCCGAGGCCGCCCTCGACGCCGGCGCCCAGGGCGTGAACGACCAGTCCGCCGGACGCGACGATCCGGCCATGCTGGCGCTGATCGCCTCGCGCGGCGGGGGCGTGATTCTCATGCACCGGCCGCGCCCCGCGCGAGACGACCGCTACGCCGACTGCCACACGACGCCGCCCGATTACCCCGGCGGCGTCGTCGCCGGCGTGCGCGCTTTCCTCGCCCAGCGCGCCGGCGCCGCCATCGACGCCGGTGTCGACCCGGGCGCCATCGCCCTTGACCCCGGGCTCGGATTCGCCAAGGACGTCGACCAGAATCTCGCCTGCCTCGCCGGTGGGACCGCGTTCCGCGCGCTCGGATTCCCCGTGGTCTGCGCGGCGAGCCGCAAGAGTTTCCTCGGCGCCCTCGCGGGCGAGCCCGACCCGCGCGGGCGCACGCACGCGTCCGTGGCGGCGGCGCTGGTCATGCGCGCCGGCGGCGCCGCGATCTTCCGAGTCCACGACGTCCGCGCGCACCGCCAGGCCCTCGCGGTGGCGGACGCCGCCCTCGGCGCCGCCGCGCGCAGCGGGTGAGCCTGGCCCTTTCCGGGGGGCGAGGGCCCCGGACGCCCCGTGACAGCCGCTATGATCCGGCCCCGGTGATCCGCGGGGTTCCGCGGCATCCAAGTTCCGGAAAAGGACGTGTGACGCATGGCCGGCAAGAACACCATCGAACTCACCGACGCCAACTTCGACGCCGAGGCGCTCAAGGAATCCAAGCCCGTGCTGGTGGATTTCTGGGCCGAGTGGTGCATGCCCTGCCGCATGCTCGCCCCGACCATCGACGAACTCGCCGACGAGTACGCCGGCAAGGTCAAGGTCGGCAAGATCGACACCGACTCGAACCGCGACGTGAGCATGAAGTACGGGATCTCCGCGATCCCGACCATCATCCTGTTCAAGAACGGGCAGGTGAAGCAGAAGTTCGTCGGCCTCACCAAGAAGGCGGACTTCAAGGCCGCGATCGACTCAGCCCTCGCCGGCTGACCCCGGCGCCCCGGCGCGCGGCCCGGCCCACCCGCCGATTGCGCTCGCGCTCCTGCGCGCCGCGAACGCCAGGATCGCCAGCCCGCCGGCGATGATGCCGACGCTCAGCCACTGCCCGTACGACAGCCCCCCGGGGCGCTGCACGCGCAGGTGGGCGTCGGGCAGGCGCCAGAACTCGGTGCAGATCCGACCCACGCCGTAGACGATCAGGAAGCACGCGCTCACCACGCCGGGCTTGCGCGCCCTGCGCCACACAACCCACAGCGCCGCCCAGAGCACGAGGCCCTCCGCGAACGCCTGGTAAAGCTGCGAGGGGTGCCGGGCGCTCAGCAGCGGCTCGAGTTCCCTCGCGTAGCGCTCCGCCCCGCGCTGCATGCCCGCGACCAGCCGTTGCGCCGCGACCTTGGGCTCCTCGCCGGGCGCGACGCTCCACAGCAGGGCGCTCAGGCGCGACGCCTGCTCGGTCGTGAGTTTCGGCGCGTGCCCATCGAGCAACTCCGTCGGGAACTTCACGGCCCACCACGGCGCGGGCTCGCCCGGCGCCGCCGCGACCCGGCCGAGCAACTCGCCGTTGACGAAGTTCGCGAGGCGCCCGAAGAACAGGCCGGGCGGCGTGGCGAACGCGAACATGTCCATGAGGTGCAGCGTGGGCACGCGGCTGCGCCGAGCGACCCAGCAGCACGCGAGGATCGCCCCGACCATCCCGCCGTGGCTCGCCATCCCGCCCTTGTTGATCGCCAGCACGCCCCACCAGGGCGGCCCGGGCAGCATCGTGGTGATCAGCGAGCGGTCGTACACCAGCACGTAGCCCAGGCGTCCGCCGACCAGCACGCCGAGGATCAGCGCGAACATCGCGTCCGTCGCCTGCGTGGGCGTGAGCAAGATCAGGCGGCGGCGCGCCATCCACTGCAGCAGCAGCCACGCGCACGCGAAGCCCGCGATGTACGCCAGCCCGTACCAGCGCACGCCGAACTCCGGCGTGATCCGCACGAGGAACGGGTCGAGGTTGTTCACCCAGGCGAGCGTCGGCGTCACGCCGCCGAGCGTACACGAGGCCACGCCCACGGCGCCCGCGGGCTCAATCGCGCTGCTGCTTGGCGGGCTGCGAGGGCGCCGGCGCGGGGGCCGAGTTCCCCGCCGGGGCCGCGCCCGGCTGCGCGGGGGGCGCCGGGGCGCGCGTGGTTGTTTCCTTGCTCTCGGAGGCGCCACCGGCGGGCGGGATGACGCCCAGCTGGCGGTACTTCTCGCGGTACTTGTCCGCGAGCTTCGTCTGCTTGTTCGTGAGATCGATCCGACGCCCGTCGATGAAGGCCATCTCGACGCGGGTCGTGATCTCGAGCGGGTCGCCGTCGGTCACGATGAGGGTCGCGCTCTTGCCCGGCTCGATCGACCCGAGCGTGTCGGCGACGCCCAGCAGCTCCGCCGCGCCCAGCGTGACGGAGCGCAGCGCCGCGTCGCGGTCCAGCCCGTACGCCGCGGCCATCGAGGCCTGGTAGGGCAGGTTGCGGTCGTTGCCGTTGCCGGTGAGGCCCGGGCCGGTGAGGCACCAGCGCAGGCCCGCGGCCTGCAGCGTCGCGGGCTGACGGTACGCCTCGTCGTAGGCCGAATCGCTGCGCCGCGGCATGCGGTGCGTCCCGGTGACGATCACGCCCACGTCGTGCTTCTTCAGGAACTCGGCGCAGAGCGCGGCGTCGCGCCCGCCGACGATGGTCATCTTCAGGCCGCGCTTCGCGCCCCACGACACCGCGGACTGGATCTGGTCCATGTCCTGGGCGTTGATGAACACCGGCTTCTCTTTCTTGAGCGTCGGCCCCAGCGCCTCGAAGCGCACGCTCGTCGCGGTCGAGGGGTCCGCCGCGCGCGCGGCGAAGTACGCCTCGGCCTGCGAGAACAGATCCTCGATCACCGCCAGGCGCTTGTTCGCCTCGGCGATCTGGTCCTCGTCGCTGCGCTCCATCCAGCGGGCGCGAACGGGGCGCACCATCGGCCAGTCGATCACCAGCCCCGCGTCGTCCTTCACCGCCATGCTCTCCCACGTCCAGCCGTCGAGCCGGATGACCGACATGCGACCGGGCACGGCGCCGCCCTCGGGCATCACGCCCGCGATCAGCACGCCGTTGCTCCGCGAGACCGGCATGTGCCACGAGTCCGGGTTCACCGCCACCGCCGCCCGGACCTCGGGCGTCACGTCGCCCACCTCGGCCGAGTCGCGCGTGGCGCGCACGGCGCCGATCTCGGTCAGCCCCAGCGTCGTCGCCGCGCTGATCAGGCCCGGGTAGACGTGCTTGCCCTTGGCGTCGATCTCCGTCGCCACGACGCGCTGCTGCAGATTGATCGCCTCGCCCGCCTTCGCGACCTGCTTGATCACGCCGTCGACGAACAACACGCTCGCCCCCTCGATCGCCGGCCCGGAGACCGGGTGCACCGTCGCGTTGCGGATGACGATCGGCGCGGTCTGCGCCGGCGCCTTGACGGTGAGGTCCTGCGCGCCGGCGCCGCCGGCGAGCGTGAGCGTGAGCGCCGCGGCGAGGCCGGCGCGGGTGGTCGTGATGCGTCGGGTGATGGTCATGGGAATCTCGTGTGGGAGTTGTCGCGGTCGGTGAGAGACGGGGTTGATCGCGGTAGGGGTCTAGTGGTCGCCGAGGTCGAACATGCCGCACTCGCCGCACTTGTGCGAGTCCGGGTCGAGGCCCGACTTGAGCAGATCGAGGTTGCGCCGCGCGAGGAGGTCCATGAGGCGCTCGTGCTCGAGTTCCTCGGCGGTGGGGGCGGGGCCGCCGGGCCGACCGCCGCGCCCGCGCATGCCCTCTGGCGGGCCGCCGGGGCCCGCGTCGTCCTTCTTGCCCTTGGCGTCGGCGAGGACCTTCTGGATGATCCGCCGGCGCTCGCTCGCGTTCTTGGCGCGAAGGGCCTTGTCCTTCTCGAGCGAGAACATCTCGCGCCCGTCCACCCACGTGGACTCGCAGATGGTGTACGCCGAGAGCGGGTCGCCGGACCAGATCACGAAGTCGCCGTCCTTCTTGGCCTCGAGCGAGCCGACCTTGCCGTCGATGGCGAGCTGCTTGGCCGGGTTGAGCGTGACGAACTTGAGCGCCTCGGCGCGGTCCACCCCGCCGTACTTCACGGCCTTGGCGGCCTCGGTGTTCATGCGCCGGGCGAGCTCGTCGGAGTCGGAGTTGAAGGAGACGGCGACCCCGACCTCGTGCATGATCGCGCCGTTCTCGGGGATCGCGTCCATGACTTCCATCTTGTACGCCCACCAGTCGGAGAAGGTGGACCCGCCGCGCGCGACCTCCTTGATCGCGTCCGCGACCTTGTACCCCTCCAGCACGTGCTGGAAGGTGCCGATGCCGAAGCCGAAGTCCTTCGCGAGACGGCAGAGCATGAGGATCTCGTCCTGCCGGTACGAGTGGCAGTGGATCAGTCGCTTGCCCTGCAGGATCTCCGCGAGGCACTCCGCCTCCAGGTCGCGCCGCACGGGCTCGGCCGCCTTCTTCTGCTCCGCGCTCAGCGCGTTCCAGCGGTCGAGCGCCACGGCGTAGTCGCGCGCCCCGGTGAACGCGTCGCGCATCAGCGTCTCGACGCCCATCCGCGTCTGGGGGTAGCGCGTCGTCGCGCGGTCGCCCCAGTTGCTCTGTTTCACGTTCTCGCCCAGCGCGAACTTGATGCCCGGGGGCGCCGCGTCGTTGCGCAGGTCGTCCGGCTTCTCGACGCCCCAGCGGATCTTCACGACCGAGTTCTGCCCGCCCATGGGGTTCGCCGAGCCGTGCAACTGATTCGCGCCCGTCAGCCCGCCCGCGAGTTCGCGGTACCAATTGATCGCGTCGGGGTCGATCACGTCCTGGATGCGCACCTCGGCGGTGATGGCCTGCGTGCCCTCGTTCACGCCGCGGCTGATGCCGGTGTGCGAGTGGCAGTCGATCAGGCCGGGGGTGACGTGCTTGCCCTTGGCGTCGATCACGCGCACGCCGGCGCCGGGCGAGGCGGGGGCCTTGACGTCCTTGCCCACCGCGACGATGCGCCCGTCCTTCACGTGTACGCCGCCGTTCTCGATGATCCCCGCCGGGCCGGAGGTCCACACCGTGGCGTTGACCACGAAGACCTCTTCCTGCGCGGGGTACTCGTCGTAGGCGTAGGGGCCGAAGGGCAGGCCGAGCTTCTCCGGCGCGTCGGGCGCGGGGCGGTCGTCCTTCTCCTCGTCGCCCTCGGCCTTCGCGTCCTTCTTCTCGCCGTCGGCCTTGTCGTCGTTCTTGGCGAGCGCGTCGGGCTTGTCACCCTCGGGCTTGTCGCCAGCGCCGTCGTCCTTCTTGTCGGCCTCGCCGGGCTTGGCCTCGCCCTTCTTCTCCTTCTCGGCGGCCTTCTTCGCGTCGGCTTCCTTCTTGAGTTCGTCCTTCAGGCCCTTCTCGTCGAGCACGCGCTTGGCGCTCCACGCGAAGGTCTGCCCCTCGTGCGAGACGCCCGTGCCGATCATCTCCTCGCCCTCGAGCACGCCCGTCAGCGCCCACGCGCCCTTGTCACCCCACGGGTCGTTGTCGATCAGCATCGACAGGCGGTTCTCCTGCGACTTCACGCCCCGGGCCTTCTGCTCCTTGTCCATCGCCTTGAAGGTGACCTTGTTCCCCTTCTCGATGGCCAGCACGCCCTTGAAGTCGAGCGGCGCGGCGAACGAGACCTCCCACTTGCCCTCGGGCTTGATCTTGGGCGCCGCGCTCACCTCGTAGCGCTGGCCGTCCACCCACACGTCGCGCATCTTCAGCTCTTTGCCGAAGTACGAACCTTCGGTCGCCACGAGATTCGCCGCCAGGCCCGGCGCCACTTCGCCCACGCGCTTCTCGACGCCCAGGATCTTCGCCGGGTTCGTGGTGAGCATCGCGAGGGCCTTGTCCTCGCTCAGCCCGTGGCGGATCGCCTCGCGCAGGTTCTTGCGGAAGTCTTCCTTCTTCTTCAGCTTGTCGGTGGTCAGCGCCACGGTCGCGCCCGCCGCGTCCAGCCGGCGCAGGTTCGTCGGCGCCTGCTCCCACGTCATCAGGTCGCGCAGGTCCACGCTCTCCGCGTCCGCCTGCGTCTCGACCTTGGGCGTCTCGGGGAACACCAGCGGGATAATCATCGAGGCCTTCTCGCCCGCGACCGCGCCCAGGCGCTGGAACTCCGTGCCGCTGCCCAGCACGAGGAACGGCCTATTGAACTCCCGCGCG
>CAYVSR010000147.1:0-7084 GCA_964453125.1 uncultured Phycisphaeraceae bacterium
CCGCCGACACCGCGATCATCGCCGGAATGTCGGCGTCCACCTCCGGATTGAGCGCGAAGAGCCCGCCGTTGAAGCCTTCGGGGTTGTCGTCGTCGAGCGGCCCCGTATCGATCGCGCGGAACAGTCCGCGGAAATTCTGCCAGCGCGGGTTGGTGACGGTCGAGTACGGCGGGATGGTCGAGTGAGTCCGCTTGAGTATGTCTTTCGACATCAGGTCGCGGTCTTCGCAAAACGCGATGAAGATGACACGATCGATGAGGCGCTGGGCGATCATGATCGATGTCGCTAGCGACTTGCCATGCTCGCGCATCAGATGATCGATCAGCAGGTTGCGTTGGCCGCGGTACCACTCATAGAGGTTCTCGCCGACCTCCTCCTGCTGTTTCGCGGTTGCTTCCAACAATCGCAGCGCCCGGGGCTTCTGCCCGAGTGATCCCCGGAGCCCACCGACGTCGAGCAGCGTGGCGAACTGCCGAAACCCCTCCTCGAATTTCAACTCATGCAGCGCGAATTGCTCGAACGCCCTCGAGCCCTTGTCGCGGTGGTAGAGACGGGTCGTGACGAAGTTGCTCAGGATGCCCCAAGGGCAGTCCGGCATCGCGTTGAGGTAGTCCCACAACTGTTGCACCGCCGTGCGACCGTTAGAACGATCCCGATCGAGATCAACGTCAGGCCCCTTCAGTTCGATGAGGGCGACGGGCGATCCGCCCGTCCGCGTGCTGAAGCGGCCCAGCGCGCCGTCCACCGAGCCGACGCCGGGAACAGGGAACTCCCGTTCGAGGCCGTAGTCGTCCGGGTCTTCGGTCTTCGTCCCCCAACCCATCGCCTCGCCGAAAACCTCGTTGAGGAAATCGGCGTTCAGAGACGTCTCCTTCGAGACAAGTTTCCCGGCGCTGTCGGCGGCTTCCCAACGCTGCACGATCGCGTGCGCTTTGGCGCTGTACGCGTACCGCGCCGCCTCAGTCTCGAGCGACTTGGGCAGAATGATGTGGCGCCCGCCGTTCTTGCCGGCGGTCAACCTCGAAGGCGCTGCTGCACGGTGTGCTGCCACGGCTTCGTAGGGTACAGATTGCTTGCCGCAAGCCGCGCCTTTCGTCGCGGCCGCCCCCCTACTCCCCCTCCACCCCCAGCCGCCTGAGCACCCCCTCCAACTGATCGAGGTCGAAGAACTCGATCACGATCCTGCCGCGCTTGCCCGTCGCGTCGGTCTTGAGGTGCACGCGCGTGCCGAGGTGGTCGGCGAGGCGTCGCTCGAGGCCCTTGGCGGCGGCTTGCGAACGCGTCAGTTCCTTCGCGCCGCTGGCGAGCGGCGAGGCTCCCGCGAGCGGGTCGGCGAACTGGCCGGGCGCCTTCACCAGCGCCTCGAGGCGGCGCACGCTCCAGCCGCCGTCCGCGCAGCGCCTGGCGAGCGACTCGCGCCGAGCGCCGGGGGCGGAGGAGAGCAACACCTTCGCGTGGCCCGCGCTGAGGGCGCCGCGGCGGACGAGGTCCTGCACCGGCGCCTCGAGTTCGACAAAGCGCACGAGGTTGGCGACGCTCGAACGATCCATGCCCACGCGCTCGGCGACCTGCGCCTGCGTGAGGCCGAAGCGGTCGTGCAGGGCGCGCAGGGCGTGCGCGCAGTCCATCGGGTTGAGGTCCTCGCGCTGCACGTTCTCGACGAGCGCCCACTCGGCGCTGGCGCGGTCGTCGATGTCCGCGACCACCGCCGGCACGCTGGTCAGCCCCGCGAGCATCGCCGCGCGCCACCGCCGCTCGCCCGCGACGATCTCGTACGCGGGCGCGGGCTGCACGCCCTGTCCTGCGCCGGCGTTCGCGCCGCCGGGCGCCGCGCGCCGCGGTCGCACGGTGATCGGCTGCACCACGCCGCTGGCGCGGATCGACGCCGCCAGCGGCGCGAGCCCGTCGTCGCCGAGCGCGCTACGCGGCTGGAAGGGGTTGGGTGTAACATCGGTTACATTCACCTCGAGCAGCCGCTTGCCGCCGCGCTGATCGGGAGCGCCGCCCGCCTCGACCGGCGCCTGCGGCGGCGCCGAAGGCACGACCGACGCCGACGACGGCGTGGGCGAGCCGTGGAGCCCCGAATCTGCGCCCATTTCGCCGGGCGCGCGGCTTGCCGGAGCCACATCCACCGGCCCGCGCACGAGACCGCTCAGGCCCCTGCCCAGACGTCGCTGTGATTTGGTATTTGTTTGGGTAGCGTCCATGCCACACTCCTGCGTGTCGCGGCGTCACGCCGCGGGTGTCGGTACCCTACCCGCGCACCGACCCCGCGCACAACCGGCGATTCCGCCCTTGTTTTTCAGGGATTTCCATGGCCCATCCGGCGCGTCCCGTCGAACTCATCGCCCGCGGCCTGGTGGTGCGCGACGGCGCGGCGCTGCTGTGCCGCAACAAGAAGTCCGGATACTGCTACCTCCCCGGCGGCCACGTGGACCCCGGCGAATCGAGCGCCGAGGCCCTGGCGAGGGAATTCCTCGAGGAATGCGCCGAGCGCGTGCGAGTCGGCGCGTGCTTGGCCGTCACCGAAGAGGCCTTCGGCGAGGACGACGACCGACACCGCGAGATCAACCTGGTGTTCCACGTGGAACTTTCGGACCACTCGGGCCCGGTGACGCCGATCCAGAGCCAGGAGAAGAGCATCGAGTTCCTCTGGGCGCGCGAGGCGGAGATTCCCGGGCTCGACCTGAGGCCCGCGAACCTCAAGCGACTGGTTATGCACATGGTCAGCCGCGCGGGTCAGTCCGGCGGCGCCGATCCGGCCGGTTTCTCCAAGATCTTGTGGGCAAGCCACTTGCCCTGAGCCTCACGCCATCCCCCGGCCCCGCCGATCCTCGCTCTGCCGACGCGGCCCCCACGTCCGACCCGGACCGGAAGCCGCCCTGAGGAGGAGTGAGACTCGTGCCCAAGCCGACCGACGGACATCTCGCGGGACACGAGGCGCTCCTCGCCCGGCTCCATGAGTCGGAGACGAAGGTCGCCAATCTGAAGGCGGATCTCGAGCGCGCCGAGCGTCTCGCCACCCTCGGCACCACCGCGGCGATCGTCGCGCACGAGTTCAACAACATCCTGACCCCGGTGCTCTCCTATGCCCAGCTCGCTCAGGCCTCGCAGGACAACGTCGACCTCGTGAACGAGGCCCTGCAGCGGACCATCGAGGCCGTCGTGCGCGCCACCGAGATCGGGTCGTCCATCCTCGGCTTTGTGCGTTCCGACGGCGACGCGGACCCCAGAGTGTGCGTGGCGGACTGCATCCAGGAGTCCCTCCGCTGCCTGGCCCGCTCCCCTGAGCGCGACGGCGTGCGGCTGGACATCTCGACCGATCCCGACTGCTACGCGGCCATCCGCCCGGTCGCGCTGCAGCAGGTGATCCTGAACCTCGTGCTCAACGCGTGCGAGGCCATGCGTCCCGGCGGCGGCACGCTGACCATCGAGGCCCGTTGTTCCACGTGGAACAGTGCCGCCTCGGGCCCGTCCCGGCACGGCTTCATGGGGGTGTCCATCACCCTCGCCGACACCGGAAAGGGCGCCGCGCAGGACCTGCTGGACACGATGTTCGACCCGTTCGTGACCGCCCGGACCAACGGGCAGGGCACCGGCCTCGGCTTGGCCGTGTGCAAGCGGCTGATCGAGGAAGTCGGCGGGTCCATCGGCGTCGCCAGCGAGGTCGGTCGCGGCACCCGCTTCACGATCCTGCTGCCGGGCGTCAAGCGCGTGGCCCGGCCCAGCGTGCCACGCGGCACGGCGGCGTGACGCCCGCGCCGATCGATTCCCTCCGCAATTCAGGCCGGAAACACGACGACGTCCGCGTCGCGCACCACCACGCGCACACGGTCGCCCGGCGCGTGCTTCGCGCCCGGGTCGCTCGTCACGCCACGCAGCGATTCGCCGCCCGCGAGGCGCACCAGCGTCTCCGTGCGTTCGCCCAGGTATTCCGACGATTCCACCACGCCTTCGACCCCGGCGCCGCCGGAGGCGTGCACCACCGCTGATTCCGGCCGGATCATGCACGCGACGCGGGCGCCCGGTGCGCCGCCGGCGCCCGAGACGTGCGCGGCGCCAACCTCGAGCGTGCCCGCCGCGCAATCAACTTTCACTGCGCCGCCTGCTGATGATTGTTGTACGGTTCCCGTCAGGTAATTGGTCGGTCCGATGAAGTCCGCCACGGCGCGCGTCGCGGGCCTGGCGTAGATCTCCCGCGGCGGCGCCACCTGCAGGATCGACCCCGCACGCATCACCGCCACGCCGTCGGCCATGCTCAGCGCCTCGGCCTGGTCGTGCGTCACGTACACCGCGGTGAGCCCCGCGGCACGGACCACGCGGCTGATCTCGTGGCGCATCTCGCGCCGCAGTTTCGCGTCGAGGTTCGAGAGGGGCTCATCGAGCAGCAGAACCTCGGGGCGCACGACGAGCGCCCGCGCCAGCGCGACTCGCTGCTGCTGCCCGCCCGAGAGCGCCGCGGGCTTCCGCTGGCCCAGCGCGCCCATCTGCACAAGATCGAGCGCCTCGCCCGCGCGCCGGCGCCTCTCGTCCCGCGGGACCTTGCGCGTCCGCAGGCCGAACTCCACGTTCTCGTACACCGTCATGTGCGGCCAGAGGGCGTAACTCTGGAACACCATGCCGATGCTTCGTTTCTCGGGGGGCAGCCGCGTGACGTCGCGCTCGCCGAAGCGCACGCCGCCGGAGCCCGCATCGGGCTCGGTGAACCCGGCGAGGATGCGGAGCAAGGTCGTCTTGCCGCAGCCCGAGGGGCCGAGCAGAAAGAACAGCGAGCCCGCGGGGATCTCGAGCGAGACCGAATCGAGCGCGCGGTGGGGGGGCTGCCCGCGCGTGCCGGGGAAGGTCTTGGAGAGATTCGAGATGGAGATGGAGACGGGCATGGCGAGCGCTTCGTACCGTTGCGCCGCCAGCGTAGCGGACCCGGGGTGGGGGTTGCACACGCGCCGAGCGGGCTCGAGCCTTGACTTGAGGGAGGGGCGCACGCGTTTCGCGCGCCGAGCGGGCCGGCCTCGGATCTCGCGCATTGAAAGCCGGAGTCGCCGAATCCCAATAGAGCCTACACCAGGAGACCTGCATGCTGTCCATTGCCGCCGCCCTCGTGTCCGCCTGCGTCGCGCTGTCCACGCCCCCGACCGATGCGGCGATCATCAGCGCGGCGGACAAACTGGCCGCGCAGGCCCTGTCGCAGACGGGGGGCGCCGGTCTCTCGGTCGCCGTCGCGCGCAACGGGAAGGTGATCCTGAGCAAGGGCTACGGCCTGGCAGAGGTCGAGCACGACGCCAAGGCGAACGCGGAGTCCATGTTCCGCATGGGCTCGATCACCAAGCAGTTCACCGCCGCCGCCATCATGCTTCTTGTCGAGCGGGGCAAGATCGGCCTCGACGACCCGATCACCAGGCACGTGCCCGGCTACAACACGCACGGGCGCGAGATCACTGTCCGCCACCTGCTCACGCACACGTCGGGGATCAAGAGCTACACGGAGCTCAAGCGGGTCATAGTGGACGAGCCGGAGCGCGAGTTCACGCGCCAGGAAATGCTGGACATGGTCCAGAACGAGCCCCTGGCCTTCGAGCCCGGCGCCGAGTACGACTACTGCAACACCGGCTACTACCTGCTGGGCATGATCATCGAGAACATCAGCGGCAAGAGCTACTGCGCGTTCCTTCAGGACGAGTTCTTCGGGCCGCTGGGCCTGACGCGCACGCGCTGCGACTCAAACACCGAGATCATCAAGGGCAGGGCGCAGGGCTACACCGTCGCGGGCGAGACGCTGGTGAACGACCGCGGGCTCGCGACGGGCACGCCCTTCGCCGCGGGCATGCTCCTCGCGTCGGCGCACGACCTGGTGGTGTGGGCCGATGCGCTGGCCACGGGCAGAGTCGTTTCTCCCGCGTCGTACAAGTTGATGTCCACTCCGTTCGTACTCACCGACGGCAGCCTGAGCAGCAGCGGCTTTGGGCTGGTCATCGATTCGTTCGAAGGCCACATCCGCATCCAGCACGGGGGCAACACCTTTGGGTTCAACTCCATACTGGCCCGATTTCCCGATGACGGCGTCACCGTCGCGGTGATCTCCAACAGTCAGCCTATCTCTCCCATCCGGGTTGCCGACGGCCTCAGCCGCGAGGCGCTCGGATTGTCCGAATCGGTTGTGGCTGTGGCGCTCTCGGAAACCGAAGCCGTCCGGTGCGAAGGTGCGTACGAGTTCCCCGGTGAGGGCTGGGGTGTGACCATCACCCGGCGCGACGGCCGGCTGTTCTCCCAGTTTTCCGACGACTCCAAGTCTGAAATGACCTACCTGGGCAAGGGCGAGTTCAAGACCTGGATTTACGACAGGGATGCGCGCGTCGTCTTCGATCTGACCGGCGACAAGCCCGCCCCGAGCCTTGTGCTTCACGAAGGCGGGGCTGCCGTGATCGCGAAGCGGAAGTAGCCGCCCGCGTCGTCGTGCCGACGAATCTCACCCCGCGTCGTTCAGCGGTCGAGTTCCGCCGCCACGATGTTCAGCGAGCCCAGCACGGCCACGGCATCGGCGAGCATGTGGCCCTCGAGCAGTTTGGCCATCACGGCGAAGTTGATGAACGAGGGCGGGCGGGTCTTGGCGCGCCAGGCGCGCGGCGTGCCGTCGGACACGATGTAGAAGCCCAGTTCGCCGTTGGCGGTCTCGTTGGCGGCGTACACCTCGGCGATGGGGGCCTCCCAGCCGCGGTTCGACATGATCAGTTCGAAGTGCTGGATGAGCCCCTCGATGCTGCCGTAGACGTCCTTCTTCGGCGGCTTGACGAGCTTCGCGTCGGAGTAGGTGTCGACGGAGCCGCCGGGGATGTTGTCGATGAGCTGATCGATGATGCGGATGGACTGCTTGATCTCTTCGACGCGCACCTGGAAGCGGGCGTAGACGTCGCCGGTGGTGTGCACGGGGACCTGGAACTCGACGGCCTTCGCGCCCTGGCCGTCCCAGTTGTCGGCGTAGCAGAGGTACGGCTCGTCCTTGCGGAGGTCGCGGCGCACGCCCGAGGCGCGGGCGATGGGACCCGAGAGGGACCAGGCGATGGCGTCTTCCTTGGAGATGACGCCGATG
>CAYVSR010000148.1:0-7068 GCA_964453125.1 uncultured Phycisphaeraceae bacterium
TTCATGGGTCAGGTCCACCACCGGAGGCCGAAGTAGAAGCCCGACCAGATGTGCAGGATGAGCACGGCATAGAGTGTCACTGAGAGCACGATGTGCACCATCAACGCCCGGCCGAACCAACGCTTGAACAGCTCGTGCGTGCGGATCGCGTACTCCAGGTCCGCCACGGACTCAGCGAGTCGGGTGACCTCACCGGCCGGGCCGCGGGGCGAGACATCGAACCCCAGCGCCGCCAGACCGGCCGCGAGAAGGGGCGCTCGCGGGAGGGCTCTTGCCTCGGCGGGCGAGTTTTCGAGCACTCCCCAGGCACTGTCGAGATCGCCCCGCGCGGTCTGGAGCAGGACCAATTTGTCCTTGATTTCGTGGCCGGTGTAGGTGAGTAGGTAGCGGATCGTGAAGCCGGTCACGACGACGAGCAGCATCACCGTCATCAGCGTGATCCCCAGCGGGCTGTCGAACTTGTGGCCGGTGTGGATGATCGCCAGCAATGGGCCGAAGACGCCCGCGTAAACGTGCAGGGCGAGGAGCGACTGCATAGAGATGTGCGGTGTGACGCGGGCGTTGACGAAGGGAATCCGCTTGACGATCGGATACGCGAGCGTGAAAAGCATGAGCATGGCCCCCGCGATCCCGAACACCGCCCCGGCCGCGCTGCCCGCGAAGCGCGGCGAGCTGTGCACGAAGAAGCCAAGCCAGACCACGAGGAGAAGGGCGAGGGCCGCGGTCACGACGATGCGTTCGCGTTCATTCATGGGCTACGCCTCCACCGCGATGTCGCCCATGGGCTTGGCCTGGCAGGCGAGGATCATTCCGTTGGCTATGTCGCCCTCGTCGAGGGAATCCTGGACCGCCATCTCGACCTCGCCGGACGTCATCTTCACCTTGCATATGCCGCAGGTGCCGACGCGGCAGGAGTTCTGGATGCCGATGCCGAGCTCCTCGGAGAGTTCGAGCACGGTCTGACCGTCCTTGATCTTCGCCGACTTGTTGTTGTTCGAGAACGTGACCAGCGGGCCTGTGGCCGCGGCGGATGGCTTCAAGGTGGTCCCCGCAGGAGCCGGTGTTGGCCTGACGGCGCCGAACGCTTCGGTCTTCACCTGGTCGGGGGGCACGCCAAGCGCGGTCAGGGCGGCCTTGATGGCGTCCATCATTGTCGGCGGGCCGCACAGGTGGACCCGCCGCGAGGCGATGTTGGGGATCGTTTTGCCGAGGAGTTCCGCGGTGATGTGCCCGCGCGTGCCCGTCCAGTCCGTTCCTTGCGGGCGAGATATGGCGGCCGTGACGTGCAGCCGCGGATTGGCACGTTCGAGCGCGGCAAGCTCGCCGGCGAAGATGATGTCGGGCGGAACGCGGCAGACATAGATCAGGAAGATGTCCCCCGGCCAGGACCGCTCGGTGAGATACCGGGCGATGCTCATCATGGGTGTGATCCCCACGCCGCCGGCGATGAGCACGATGCTCTCCGCCTCCGTCCCGTCGAAGGTGAACTTTCCGACCGGCCCGGACGCTTCGATCAGGCCGCCCACCCTGAGCAGATCCACGATGTGGCGGGAGACCGCGCCCCGCGGCTCGCGCCGCACCGTCAGGTCGATGTAGTCGCGCTGCGTCGGCGAAGACGAAATGGAGTACGAGCGGTTCATCCGCGCGCCGCCGATCCAGAACGCGACGTTGAGGAACTGCCCGGGCACGAAGGTGAAAGGGATGACACCATCGCCCGATGCGGGTAGGAGGCGAAACGTCTTCACACTCGGCGTCTCTACGACAATGTTCCCCACACGAAGTTGCCCCTTCCAGTTCGCGGTCATGGGTGATGCCGGGGCCGCAGCCGATGCGGCCGGGGGCACGGCGTTGTCACCTGCTGGAGGCGAGGCAACGGATGACGCGGGTTTGCGCGCTGTGGCGGGCGACGGAGGTTGTCCCTCCGCCGGGGGAGTCTTGCCTCCCGGTAGAGGGCCCGGCGTAGACGGGCCGGGCGTTCCGGCGAGGGGCGGCGCCGTTCCGGGCGGGGGCTTTCCCGGGCCGGATTCCAGACGCCCGAAGAGTGCCGCGGCGCGGCGCATCTTGAAGAAATACATCGCGATCATCACCGCCGCGAAAGCGATCAGAAGCACCATGAGGATCAGGTGCTCCCATGACAGGCCCCAGAGGCCGTGTGCCTCTGCGGCGGGCGGTGGCTCGGGCAGATTCATCTGGCTCTTGAACCACTGCATGGCGAGCGCTCGCGGGTCTTTCCCCTCAGCGATGGCCCGGTGCGCAGCCAGCCCGCTGTCGAATCTCGCCACGCCTTCTCTCAGCTTGGCCGTCGCTGCCTGCATGGACGCGTAGTCGTTTGTCGGCGCCGTCTTCACCAGTTGGTCGAAGGCCTCGGCCATGAGGTCCGTCCCGCTCCTCATCCGCTCGTGGGCGGCGTGATGCACCTCTTCGCGTTTGTCGGGCGCGAGGTCTGGCAGGCCCATCAGTGACGGGTACAGGGCCTTGGGCGAAGGGGCGCCCATATTCTTCATCATCTCCCCCATGCCCTCCATCATTCCGGCCGCTCCCGCGCCGGGCGCGGCCGGCGACTGCACGCCGGGTTGGCTTCCGGAGGCGGCAGCGCCCGGGTGGTGCTTGGCATGCTCTTCCGGGCTGACCTGCGCGTGAAGCGTTGGCGCGGCAAGCAACAAGCCAAAGTAGATCGCCAACTGCCGGTGGATCATTGCGGTGAGCTCCTGCTTCGTGTGCGCTCAATCACATGTCGGACATGGCGCCAGCGGGCATGCCCGGCGCTGCCGGGGCCATGGGCGTCGGCACCGGCGGGAGCATTCCGGTCAGTTGCTTGCGCTGCTCATCGGTTAGCACCTTGGCCGCCTCGCCGGCCGCGCGGATGAACGCGATGCGCTGTTCGCCCTGAAGTTTGGTGATCTCCTGCACCTTCTTGTCGATCGCCGCGGCGTCGGGCTGGTCGGCGGCGGTCAGCACCCACAGCTCCTGCTCAGCCTCCTCGACCCTTCGCTGGAACTGGGCCTGCTGGAGCAGGGCCTGCTCCTTCTTCTGGCTCAGCGCTGACTGCTGCTCGAGCGTCAGCGTGATGTGCTCGGGGTGGTCGAGGAAGAATCCGGTGGCACCGATGTGGTAGATGTGGGAGGCGCCGGGGAAGCCGGGAAGAGCCGAAGGCATGGCCATCGCTGCGGGGCTGCCCGCGCCGCCCATGGGCATGTCGCCCATGCCCATCATCTTCATCATCCCGTCCATGCTCATGCCGCCCCCGGCCGCGCCGCCGCCCATGCCTCCCATTTCCATCATGTCGTCGTCCATCATGCCCATGCCGCCACTGGCAGGCATCGGAGCCATTCCGCCCGCTGCCGGCGCGGCCTGGGGCTGCATCGGCTGCATGGGCTTCATCTGACCGCTGCCCCTGGGCTTCTGCATCTTGCCCTTCCCCCCCATCGCCATGCCCGCGCCGGCCGGTGGCTGCGCGGCGTGCCCCTGCGTGAGCGCCGCCTGGAGCTTGGCGACCTCTGCCCGCAGCGCCGCGATCTGGTTCACCAACTCCGAGTTGGCGTCGCTCGCTGCGCCGGGTTGCGTGCCAGCCGTTGGCGCGGCGCCAGCCTGGTTCAGGTGCGCCGCGTGCGTCGCCGGGTCCACGCCCGCGGGGGACGTCGCCGGGTGGGTGGCGGGCGGCGTCGCGGGCTGTGTTTGTGCGTGCGAGGGGATGGCGAATGCAAGGAAGGGCGTCGCGGTCCCGACGAGCAGGAGAGTTCTCAGCGTGCGATTCATGGTGTGTTCCTTTGAGCGAGATCGGTGAATGATGGGATTCAACGCGGAACATCCGCATGGGGGGGAGCGGGGGACGAAGCGGGCCGCAATAGGGATGAGCCAGTTCTTATTACTTGTGACTGTGCCCATCCGCCCCATGAGCAGGCTCGGCGGCGGGCTCTGCGGTTGTTGCAGCGGGCTTCTTCTCGGCCCTGCTCGACCAGTGCAGGTGGGCGATCTTGGGGGAGCCGTTCTCCTCTACGATCATGTAGGTCACGACGGCGAAGATCTTGCGTGGGGCGCCGGGTTGGTTCGGGTCAGGGATCAAGAACGAGCCCGTCTGCGCCACGATCGACGTCGTGCCGAATGCCTGCTCCTTCTCTGTGGTGAGCGTGAACGCGAACCCCTTCATCTCCGCCAGTTCGGGCATCAGGTGGTGGTCGCGGTAGGTCTCCCACGCGCCCTCATCGCTCGCGTTCTCGAAGATCGTCGCGCGGCCTTTGTCGAGGAAGAGCGCATCGAGAGCCTTGGCGTCGGCTTTGTCGCATGCGTCGAGGTATGCGCGAGCCGTGCGGGTCGGGGGCGTGGCGGGTGCGGCAACAGGCGCCGGGACATGGGGCTGCTCTTTACCCGCATCAGGGACGTATTTGAAGAGAAACGCGAGCTTCTCGGCCTCGGGCTTGGCGTCCCACTTGGGCTCGCAACCCGGGCAGCAGAAGCCGATCTCCCGGCCTCGATATGCAACCGTGGGCGAGTCCTTGTCAACGTCGCCTCCCATGACAGGACACTTGTCATTGACGGGATCGGCCGCGAGGGAGAGCGGAGCGGCCAGGGTCAGCACGATGGCGGACAGCGCGAGCTTGAACATTGGAAGCCTCCTTGACGGGATTCATGGACGAGGCAGGAGCAGCATTGCTCCGGGATGTAATTTGAACGCTTCGACATGGCCTGAGCGTGAGCCGTCGGTGAAATGGATATGAACATCGCTGGAACTTGGCGTGAAGACGCCGCGGTGTTCCGCGGAGTAGAAGCCCACCAGTTTCACCGGCGCGTCCGCGATCTCGCCGTGGACTTTGGCGCGGTCGTGGGCTTCGCGCCCGGGCGCAACGCCGCTGACCTGGTGCAGGACATGGAACGAGAGCGTCGTAGCGATGCCCTCGATCCGAAAGGGGACAGGCTGAGCGGGGTCGAAGCCAGCGTCCCCGAGGATGGTTGGCAGAAGCGCTTCGAGGGACGCGGACGTCAGTGCGTCGGACGGCAACGGCTGACGGCTCCACTCACGCACGTTTGCCCAAACAAGAAACGGCGAGCTCGCGTCGGCACGTTGGGAGGACGTGAATGCGTTGTCGCGAACTTCCCCCACGTGCGCAACGCCGTCGATGACCGTGATCTCTCCCGCCAGCCCTTCGACGGGGCCGACGGCGTTGAGCCCCGGTGCGACGAGCAGGTCGACCAGGCGAACCTGTCCGGTGATCTCGCCTTCCATGATCGTTCTGTGCATCTCGCCGACCCAAGAGACCATCCCCAAAGAGGACGCACCCGCGACGGTCAAAGTTGGTTCCCTCGCCGACGAGGCCGGCCGGACCAGTCGCCCGCCCGCCGCCTGCTCCAGCGAGATGCGGGCGAGCGCCGCGTCGCGTTCCAGGTCGATGAGGGTGCGGCGGGCGTCGATCTGCTCGCGTTGGGCGTCCAGCAGCACGGTCACGTCGGACTGACCCGCCTTGAGCGCGGCCTCCGCGAGGGTCAGGTTCCGCTCCGAAATCACGAGCACCGTGGAGCGGTATTGCTCGGCGAGCCGCGAGGCGCTGTCCAGTTCGACCCATGCCACGCGGGCTTCGCGGACGGCACGCTGCGAGACGGCCTCGTAGTTCGCGAGAGCCGCGCGGGCGAGGGATCCGGCCTTGGCGATCTGCGCCTGGTTCGTGTCGAAGATCGGGATGCTCATCTCGACCACCGGGCCGATGGACTTATCGCCCGACTCGGATCGCTCGAAGTCGGCGCCGAGCCCGAAGTCCTTCAGGCGGCTGGCTTCTTCGACCGACAGGTCGGTCCGCTGCGCCTCCACGATCGCACGCGCCGCCGCCACGTCGAGGCGCTGGGAGCGCGCCAACTCGACGGCGGCGGCCTCATCGGGCGTGTACGTCGCCGTCACGGACGTGTCCGCCTCGGCGCTCCATTCGGCGCTCTCTGACGCGAACCCGATCAACTCCAGCATCCGACGTCGATCCCTGGCGAGGTCACGGATGACGATGGCCCGCCCGGCCTCCGCTTTCGCGAGTTGCTGGCGGGCGCGATTGACATCCAACGGGGCGCCCTCGCCCGCGCGCACGCGCGATTCGAGTGAGTCAATCGTCTGCTGCAAGGTCTCGAGAGTCCCGTCCGCGAGCGCGACGGCGCGATGACCGAAGGCTATCCGCGCGTGCGTGGCCTTTACGTCCGCGACCAGCCACAGCGCCTTGTCCGAAACGTCGAGCACGGTCTGGTTGAGCCGAGCATCGGCGGCCTTGATCTTGCCGTCGCGGAGCCAGAGCGCCGTGAACGACTGCACGACCTGCGCCCCGACGAACGTGCCCCCGCTCACGGGGTCGAATGGGAACCGCAGCGTCAGCCCGAGCACGGGGTTCGGCAACAGACCTGCCTGCACCAGATCGGCCCGCGACGCGGCGATCTGTTCGACCTCGGACCTGATCTCGCGGTTATTGCGGAGGGCCATCGCGACGGCCTGCTCGACCCTGAGGGGCGTGCGCCCGTCCCAAGAGGTCAGCGATGACTCCCACGGTTCGGTCCACGTCGGCGTCACGCCCGACCGCTCCGCGATGGTCGAAGCGGCGCGGTTGATGTCGGCGCTGGGGTCCAGCGAAGCACATCCGCCGACGACAACGAGCAAAGTCAGCGCGGCGAAACGATGAGGGCATGCTGATCGACAATGAGCGCGGGGCTTCATGGTGGCTGTCTCCGAACGGGAATCGCCCCGCGCCGCTCTCGCGGGGCGGGGCGTGTGTGTCACTTACTTGTGGTCGTGGCCCTTGTCCTTGGTCCCATGCTCGTGGGTGGCATCGCCGTGGCCCGCGCTCTTGGCGTCGCTCTGCGCGACGCTGAACGTGAAGGGCACGGTGATGACCTTGCCGCTGTGCTGGAACTGGGCCCATCCTTTGTAGAGGCCCGGGGCCTTGAAGTGGGCCTCAAAGTCCACCTTCGGGCCCCCCTTCCCGCTCGCGCCGGAGTGGTCGCCCCCCTCGTGCGGATGGCTGTGGACGAACTCCTTGAGATCCTGGCTCATGATGACCAGGTGCCCCATCGCGCCCAGGTATGGCTGGAGGTCAGAGATCGGCT
>CAYVSR010000149.1:0-7004 GCA_964453125.1 uncultured Phycisphaeraceae bacterium
CTCCGCCTCGACACCTGGCAGGACAAGGCCAGCGGCGAGAACCGCTCGAAGCTCAAGGTCGTCGTCGAGAACTTCCAGGTCGTCGACAGCAAGGGCGGGCGCGGCGGTGGTGGCGGCGCCGGGGGCGATGGCGCCCCGAGCGGCGCGAAGCGCGGAGCGCCCAGCGGCGCCCGCACCCATTCCGACTCCGGCCCCGGCTACGAGCCCATGGGCGACGAGGACATCCCCTTCTAAAGGCGCCGAGGGGCGCGAGCGAGCGCGGGCGCCGACGCCCGCAGCTGAACAAACGGATCGTTGGGGCTCGAGGCGCGTGCCGCGGACTCCTCAACTTTCGAGACGAAGCGGGCGCGACGCCGAGGCGGCGCGACTCGCGAAGAAAGGACAGCGAGGAACGACATGGCCAAGCACGTTGAATTGCTCCTGACCGAGAGCGTGGACGCCCTGGGGATCGTGGGCGACGTGGTGCGCGTCCGCACCGGGTACGCCCGCAACTACCTCCTCCCCAACAACATGGCGACGACGCCGACGGAGGAGAAGATCAAGTCGCTCGCGACCAAGCGGGCGGACGCCGAGAAGCATCAGCGAGAGCTGCGCTCGCAGCGTGAGACCCTCACCCAGCGCCTCGAGGGCGTCGAGGTGTCGGTGACTCGCTCGTGCAACGACCAGGGCCAGCTCTACGGCTCGGTGTCGCAGCAGGACATCGCCGAGGCGCTGCACGCCGCCGGCTTCGGCATCACCGCGCGCGACGTGCGCCTCTCGCAGGTCATCAAGCGGGTGGACTCGTACCACATCCCGATCAAGCTCGACCGCGACCTCGAGGCGGAGATCACGCTCAAGGTCGTCGCCGACCGCGCCATGAGCGTTGATGACCGCGAGGAGATGGAGTTCGACAACGAGGGCGAGCTCATCGAGAAGCCCCGCGGCGGCAAGCACCGCAAGGCCGAGCCCGCGCCCGAAGAGGCCCCCGCCGCCGAGCCCGCCAAGAAGGGCAAGAAGGAGGGCGCCGCCCCCGAGGGTGAGAAAAAGACCGGATTCTCGAAGCCCAAGGACAGGGCGGAGCCCGCCGAGAAGCCCGAGAAGTCGGGCAAGGCCGACAAGAAGAGCGACGACAAGAAGGGCAAGAAGAAGGCCGAGTGACCGCAGGGTCGGCGCCGCTCGAGTGATCGATCAACCAGGAGCCGCGGGCGCACGCCGTCCGCGGCTCCTTCTATTTTTGCTTGTCGATGGTGCGCGCGATGGCCCAGTCCGTCAGCCGGGGCGCCAGGCTCAGCAGCGGGAAGCCGATGCGCGCGAGGTGGCTGGTCCACACCTCGGGGCGCGGCGACCGGAGGCAGCGGACGACGGCGCGGGCGACGCGCTCCGGGGGCTGCATGATCCACGACGGGGCGTTCGAGATCAGCGCGGGCTTGGCGTCGCTGCGCTGGGCGGAGGTGTCGAAGAACTCCGTCTTCGTGCCGATGGGGTGCACGGAGGACGAGCGCACGCCGACGCGCCGCATCTCGACGTCCATCGCGCGGGACAGGTGATGCTGGGCGGCCTTGGTGGCGCAGTATGCGCCCGCGCGAGGCATGGGCAGTTTCGCCAGGCACGAGGAGCACCACAGCACGTGGCCGGCGCCGGCGCGCAGCATGTGCGGCAGCGCCGCGCGGATGATGTTCAGCGAGCCGAAGAGGTTGACGTCGAAGATGTCTCGCATCTGGGCGTCGGTTGTCTCGTGGACCGGGAACTCGACGCCGTAGCCCGCGTTGGCGAACACCGAATAGACCGATCCGAAGGCCTCGAGGCAGCGCGCGACGGCGGCATCGCAATCGGACTGGCTGGCGACGTCGCCGGCGATGAACGCGGCGCGCGGGCGGGGCGGGGCGAAGGCGGCGGTGACGCCGGCGCCGCCCTGCGCTTTCGCACCCGCGGCGCCCGCGCGCCCGGCGTCGGCGAAGCCCGGCGCGTTGATCTCGTCGACGAGCGCCCGCAGGCGGTCCTCGCGCCGGGCCATGACCAGCACGAACATGCCGGCGCGGGCGCACTCGATGGCGGTGGCGCGCCCGATGCCCGAGGAGGCGCCGGTGATGACGATGGGCTTGCCCGCGAGGGGGATGGGCATGGGAGCGATGGTAGCGAGGAGGGACGCGGACGATCCGACGCGCGCAGGCGCCGCGCTCCCGATCGTCCGAGCCCGGAGCGGCAGCGACGGGAGCAACCGCCATCGCGGACGACGCTCCGAGACTTCACCGACGCGCCATCACGTATCGGGCAGCGGCAGTCGGCCTGGTGTCCGGTCGCCGCCGCTCCCGGCTCTGAAGGTCAGCGCACGAGGCGCACGCACGCGCGGCCGGGCTGACGTCAGACGAGCAGGCTCGCGCCGGACATCTCCGCGGGCTTGCTCAGCCCGATCATGTCGAACGCCGTGGGCATGATGTCGGCGAGGCGGCCGCCGGCGCGCAGGCGCTTCGATTTGAACGCGTCGCCCACGACGATCAGGGGCACGTCGTAGGTGGTGTGCGCGGTGTGCGGGGCCTTGGTCGCGGGGTCCCACATCTGCTCGGCGTTGCCGTGGTCGGCGGTGACGATGAGGCAGCCGCCCTTCGCGAGCGTCGCATCCACGATGGCGCCGACGCACGCGTCCACGAACTCGCAGGCCTTGATCGCCGCGTCGAGCTTGCCCGTGTGGCCGACCATGTCGGGGTTCGCGAAGTTCACCACCACGAACGGTTCGCCCGGCGCGTCGGCCCCGCCGGGGAACTCGCCCGCGCCCCCGGGCGTGAACGCGGCGATGCGGCGCAGCACGGCGTCGCGCACGCCCGCCGCGCTCATCTCGGGCTGGAGGTCGTACGTCGCGACCTTCGGGCTCTGGATGATCTCGCGACCTTCGCCCTCGAAGGGCTCGTCGCGGTAGTCGTTGAAGAAGAACGTGACGTGCGGGAACTTCTCGGTCTCGGCGCAGCGGAACTGGCGGAGGCGCGCCGCCGCCAGCGCCGCGCCGGCGATGCTCGCCATCTTGGGCGGCTTGGGGAACGCGATCTTCACCAACGGGTTGAGTTCCGACCAGTACGCCGCCATGGTCACGAAGTGCAGGTCGAGCCTGGCGCCGCGGTCGAAACCGTGGGCGCCGGAATCGGGCGAGGGCTTGACCTTCGCCCACTGCTCGTCTGGGAAGCAGAACGCGGCGCAGATCTCGCGCGGGCGGTCGCCGCGGTAGTTGTAGAAGATCACGCTGTCCCCGCCCTTGACGCGCGACTTGCACCAATCTTCCGGCGATTCGCCGACCATCGTCGGTGTCACGAACTCGTCGCCCCCCTGCGAGGAGTTGGTCGGCGCGTCGTAGTACGACGCGAACGCTTCGGCGGCAGTTGCGCTCGTGCGCACGCCGTGGGCCTTCGCGTCGCGCCCGGTCAGGCAGGCGTACGCCCGCGCCACGCGCTCCCACCGGTAGTCGCGGTCCATCGCCCAGTAGCGCCCGATGACGGACGCCACGCGCCCCACGCCGATCGCGCGGCGCTCGGCCTCCACGCGCTCCGCGAATGCCTTGCCCGTGAACGGCCCCGTGTCGCGCCCGTCGCTGAACAGGTGCACGAACACATTCGAAAGCCCCAGCGTCTTGCACGCGCGCAGCAGGGCGTAAAGGTGCTCGAGCTGCCCGTGCACGCCCGCGTCTGAATTGATGCCCATCAGGTGCAGCGCTCGGCCCTGTGCCGCCCCTGCCTTCGCGTGCTCGATCGCGCCGCGCACCGCCTCGTTCGTGTGCAGGCCCGCCTCGCAGGACTTGGTCATGATCAGGCTTTCCTGCGGCACGACGCGCCCCGCCCCGATGTTCTGGTGGCCGACCTCGCTGTTGCCCATCGTGCCCGCGGGCAGGCCGACGTCCTCGCCGCTGGTGCGGATGAGCGTGTTCGGACAGTCGCGCATCAGCCGGTCGGCGACGGGCGTCTTCGCGAGCTTGATCGCGTTGAACGCGTCGTGCGACGGGTTGGGGTTCTGGCCCCAGCCGTCGCGGATGATGAGGACGAAGGGGAGGTTGCGGAGGGCGGGCATGCGGGCAGTATCGCGCGCGGGAGGTGGGAGTGCGCAGCCGCGGGCGCGCAACGCGCCGGAGTTGGCCTCAACCGCTCGAAGTTACGAGATTGCCGCCAGCACGTCCTCGTTTTTCACGGCCTGGCCCAGTTCGCGGACGGACGCCCACGTGATCACGCCGTCCTTGTCGATCACGAACGTGGCTCGACCCGCGACGTTCAGCGGCGCGAAGTGCACGCCGAAGGCTTTGCACACCTGGCGGTGCATGTCGGCGAGCATCGTGGCCTTCAGCCCTTCCTTCTCGGCCCACGCCTTGAGCACGGCGAAGGAGTCGCACGAGACGCCGAGCACGGCGGCGCCCTTGGCCTGGAACTTGGCGAGGTCTTTGGTGAAGCAGCCCATCTCCGTGCCGCAGACGGACGTGAAGGCCATGGGGAAGAAGGAGACGACGACGTCCCCCTTGCCCAGGAAAGACTGGAGGGAGACCTCCTTGCGGTCCTGATCGGGCAGTGTGAAGAGGGGCGCCTTGTCGCCGACCTTGAGGGGTGTGTCGCGCGGTGAGAGGCTGTCATTGGGGGTGGGCATGAGGTCCTCCTGTCGGGTGAGGAAGCGCGGGCGAGCGAGCGAGTGGGACGGGAAGGATACCTGTCGCCCCGGGTGGGCGTGATGAATTCCGGTTCAGAATCTCGCGTGCGGCGTCGGCGGGCGTGCGCGGTATCGTGTCGCCATGGTGAACGCCAAGGCCGGGACGGAGGGCCCGGTGGAAGTTCGTGCGGAGCGCGCGATGACCCCAGCGCCCACGCTGAAGGAGCGGTACGAGCAGACGATGGCGCGCGTCGGCGCCGCCGCGAAACGCTCGGGCCGGTCGCCGGGCGAGGTGATCGTCGTCGCCGTCTCGAAGTACGCCGAGCCCGAGCAGATCCGCGAGCTCATGGCGCTGGGCCACCGCGACTTCGGCGAGAACCGGGCCCCCAACCTGCTGCAGCGCGCCGCCCAGGCCGCCGAATGGCTGGAGCGCGGCAAGGCGCTCGCCGGCGTCGCCGGGCCGGGCGCCGGGCTGCCCGAAGGCGTGCGCTGGCACATGATCGGGCGCATGCAGCGGAACAAGGTCAAGAAAGTGATCGACGCCGCGCGCCTGATCCACAGCGTTGATTCCCTCCGCCTCGCGGAGGAGATCCAGGGCTTCGCCGCCAAGCGCGAGCAGCCCGTCGAGGTCCTGCTCCAGATGAACTGCTCAAACGAGGGACAAAAGGGCGGCGTGGCTCTGCCCGCCGCCACGCACCTCGCCGAGCAGATCGAGAGCATGGTGAACGTGCGCCTCCGCGGCGTGATGACCATGGCCGCGCTGGGCGCCCCCGAGGACGAACTGCGGCGCACGTTCGAGCGATGCCGCGAGCGCTTCGGCGAGATGCAGCGGCGCGGCGTGGGCGGCGACCGTCGCGGCGCCGAGGGGTTCAACATCCTCTCGATGGGCATGAGCGACGACTTCGAGATCGCCATCGAAGAGGGCGCGAACGTCGTGCGCATCGGCACGGCGATCTTCGGCCCCCCGTCCGCCGAAACCCTGCGCCTCATCGAGGGGCAGGACAAGAAAGAAGACGCGGAGAAGCACCCGGAAGAATAAGCAAGGGCCGCGCCTTAGCCTCCTCTCCCGGCGCTGCGACGGGAGAGGGCAGGATGAGGGCTCATGGCTTCGCTACAACTTCTTCGAACTGGTGCCGACCGACAGCGATCACGGCCTGAGCAATTGCCCAGCAGGGCGTGGGCTGACTCTCGACGGCACAGCAGAGCAGCAGGAGCGAAGCCGGTAGCCCTCACCTCATTCCTCTCCCGTCGAAGCGCCGGGAGAGGAGGCTGGATCAGCGCGGAGCGTCAGCCGGTCGGCTTTTTCCACCTCGCGTCCGGGTCTCGCTCCATCGTGGTCGCGGCTTGGCGCACGCAGCGACGGCACGCGAACTGATCGTCGTGAACCGGGCTGCGCCAGAGCGCCTCGTCGCGATGCTCGAGGCACAGCACGCACCTGGGCGCCTCGCCCTCGGGCGGGCCCGGGTTGACCAGCACGATCTCGGCGTAGGCGACGGTGAGGCAGCGGGCGCACATGAGGCTGCCCTGGTGGCCCTCGATCATCTGGTTGTCGTCGGACCACCCTCTGCCGCAGAAGTTGCAGAGGAAGTCCGCGGCCTGGAGGCTTTCGGGATCGGCGCCGGGTCGGAGCATGTCGTCAGGCCTTCCGCAGGATGGTCGCGTGGAACGGGCGGCCCTCGCGCCGGTACTTGCGCTCGAAGTTGGTGCCGACCACTTCTCCTTCGCCGGCGGAGGCCGGGCGTTCGAAAGGGAGACGTTCGAAGAGTGGTTGGGGGGGAGACGGCGCCGGCTGCTCGGTTCCCGCGATCTGCCGATCGCGGCTCCTTTCGTTGCCGGGCTCGGTCGCCCAGCGCGCAAAGCGCTCCTCCATCCATGCCCAGTAGTCGTCGTGGTCGGTCACGACGCGGAGTTCGCCGCCCGGCGTGAGGACGCGGTGCGCATCCTCGAGGAAGCGGTCGGTGAGCGAGCGGCGCTTGTGATGTCGCGCCTTGGGCCACGGGTCGGGGAAGTAGAGGTGGATCGCGCGGGCGCAGGCGTCGGGCGCGCGATGGCGCAGGAACTCCGTCGCGTCCGCGTGCAACAGACGCACGTTGGGCAGGGCGCGCCGGCGCACGCGGTCGGCGGCGTAGAGCCAGAACTCGCGCGTCCACTCGATGCCCAGGAAGTTCGTGCCCGGCTGCAGCGCGCCCTGCTGGACGAGAAACGTGCCCTTGCCCGAGCCGACCTCGATCTCGAAGGGCGCGCCGGGATCGGCGAACCATGTGCGCGGGTCGAATCGTGCGGGGTCGGGCCGGGCGTCGGGGGCGAGCGCGGGGAGGTCGGCGAGCGTCAGGCCGGCGCCGGAGGGGTCGAACTTGGCGGGTGCGCGCGGTGGGTCCATGAGCATCTGCGCCGACTGTAGCGGGGCCGGG
>CAYVSR010000150.1:0-6990 GCA_964453125.1 uncultured Phycisphaeraceae bacterium
GAGCAGCGCGGGTGCGCCGGAGGTGCGAGGGAAAGTAGGAGAAAGAAGCGAAGCCGATAGCCCTCACCCTGCCCTCTCTCATCGAGGCGATGGGAGAGGAGGCTGAACGGCGCCTGAGCAGCGCGGGTGCGCCGGAGGTGCGAGGGAAAGTAGGAGAAAGAAGCGAAGCCAATAGCCCTCACCCTGCCCTCTCCCATCGAGGCGATGGGAGAGGAGGCTCCGGCACGCGGCTTCAAGCGCGCTCCAGCGCCTCTTTTCCCCGCGGCATGTCGAACCGGTCCGACGTGCGGGTGTAGACCTCGCCTCCCATGCGCCCGACGGCGCGGAGTTTGTCGGGGTCGATCCGATTGCGCGCGTCGATAATCTCGTCTCGCACGTGCACGAACACCACGCGCGCGAGGACCACGTTGCCGCCGCTGGGGGCGCCGGGGTTGGTGCGGATCACCTGCTGCACCTCGCACTCGTACGACACCGGGCTCTCGAGCACGCGCGGGGGGCGCACGCGCACGCTCGGCGCGGGGGTGAGACCGGCGAAGGCGAACTCGCTCTCGCCGTGGGGCAGTTCGGCGGCGGTGGCTGCCATGCGCGCGGTGAGTTCTTCGCTCACGATGTTGACGACGCACTGGCCCGTGCCGCCTTCGGCGACGGGTTTGCAGTTGCGGAGGGTGTCCTTCTCTGAACCGTCCGCGTTGTTGGCGGGGCAGAAGAGGATGGTCATGGGGTTCGAGCCCACGCCGTTGAAGAACGAGAACGGCGCGAGGTTGTGGCGGCCATCGGGCGAGATGGTGGAGACCCACGCGATGGGCCGCGGCACGATGGCGCCGACGAGGAGCTTGTAGCGCGTGGCGATGTCGAGCGACTCGGGGTCGAACTGCATCGACGGAATCTACCCCCGGGGGGCGGCGCGGGTGCGTCAGACCGCGGCCGGGCGTTCGGCGCCGGCGAGGCGCAGCGCCGGCGTGCGAACAACCGGGCGAGGAGGCTCGCGCAGCGCGAATTTCTCGAATACGCCCAGGCCCTTCTCGATGGCGACTCGCTCGAACGACAGGTCGGCGCCGAAGCGTTCGCGCCAGGCGTCGATGCAGGCGCGCTCGCCGCGCCGGTTGGCGTCGTCGAGCACGACGAGCGCGCCCGGAGCGAGGGCGTCCCACAGGAGGGGGAGCGCGGGGGCGCGCCGCGGGGCGCCGTCGGCGGCGGGGGGGCCGTCGAGAAAGACGAAGTCGAAGGGGCCGAGGGCGAGGGCCTCGCGGGCGCGCCCGTACCAGCGCCCGGCGTCGGCGTGGCGGACGAGCGCGCCGACGAAGAGGTCGACGCGCCGGCGCACGCCCGCGGCACGGAGGCGCCGGCGCATGATGCTCGCCCAGCGCTCGCTGTGCTCGAGGCTCACGATGCGGGCGCTCGAGCCGGTGAGGGCGAGCGTGCGCGCCATCACGACGGTGGAAAGGCCGGGCCCGCACTCGAGGATGCGGCGCGGGCGCCGGTCGAGCAGCGTCTTCGAGAGCCACGCCGCGGTGCGCGGGCCGATGGAGCCGGCGCTCCAGTAGTCAACGAGCGGGGAGCCGAGGAGCGTGGGGCCGGTTCGTGCTTCGGGCCCGGTGCGGAGCGCCGCGCCGGCCGCGCCGAGCGCCCTGCCGATGCGGTGGTGCAGGCTGACTTGCATCCCTGCGAGCATGCGAAGGACCATACCGACACGGTTGGGCGCGGGTTACGCGCCGTGCGATGTTTTTTCGCAAGATTTCAGCGCGGGGCGGCGGCGGGGGCGCCGCTGGCCTCGTGGCGCAGCTGCCCGCACGCCGCGGCGATGTCGCGTCCGCGGCTGGCGCGGATGTGGGCGTTGATGCCTCGGTCGCGCAGGCGCTTCTGGAAGGCGATGACGTCGTCGGAGGCGGGCCGCCCGAAGCCGAGGCCGCCGACCTCGTTGTAGCGGATGAGATTCACGTTGGCCTGCCCGCCCGCCTGCGTGCGCATGCGACGGATGACCTCGGCGAGTTCCTCCGCGTGCTCGACGCGGTCGTTGACGTTGGCGAGCAGCGTGTACTCGAGCGTGATCTCGCGCCCGGTCTTGCGAAACCACGCGGCGCATGCCTTGAGCAGGTCGTCGATCGTGGTGAACTCCGCCCACGGGATCAGGCGGCGCCGGATGACGTCGTTGGGCGCGTGCAGCGAGAGGGCGAGTGTGATGGGGAGGTCCATCTCCTCGGCGAGGCGCTCGATGGCGCGGGGCAGGCCGACCGTGGAGAGCGTGATCTTGCGGGCGCTGATGCCCATGCCCCAGGGCGCCGCCATGGTGCGGATGGCGCGCATCACGTTCGAGAAGTTGGCGAGAGGCTCGCCCAAGCCCATGAAGACGATGTTGGTGATTCGGCCGGGCTGCCCGGGCCTGTCGAGCAGTCGCGCCAGGCGCCAGGCCTGCTCGACGATTCGGCCGGCGCTCAGCGAGCCGTCGAGCCCGTTGAGGCCGGAGGCGCAGAAGCGGCACCCGACCGGGCAGCCGATCTGCGAGGAGACGCACGCGGTCTTGCGCTCCGCGCCGGACTCGTTCTCGGCGGGGATCATGACGGTCTCGGTCTGGCGCGAGGGGTCGCCGGGGGAAGCGTCGGGTGCGCTTCGCGTCGCGGATGAGAGCACGGGCAGGGCGCCGAGACCGCTCCCTGACGGTCGCGGCTCCGTCAATCCTGGTGGCGGCTCGTCGGTCGCGCGCTCGCCTCCGTCGCTCCGTCCCTCCGTCGCTCCGTCGCTCCACTCGATCAGCAACTTCTGCGTGCCGTCGGTCGCGACCTGGTGGCGGACAGTCTCGCCGGAGAGGAAGGTCATCTCGCGGGCGAGGGTCTCACGGTCGCGCGGGCCGAGGTTGGTCATGCGCGCGGGGTCGACGACGCCCTTGGTGTAGACCCACTCGAGGATCTGGTCGGCGCGGAAGGCTGGCCCGATGGCGCGCGAGGCGCACCACTCGCGCAGGGTCTGGGGGTCGAGGTCGAAGATGTGGCTGGGTGGGTTGCGCACTGAAAAAACTACGGGCGAGAAGCGTAGGCGCGGGCAGGACGGGAGGGAGGCAGGCTGCGTCAGGCGTCGGCCCAGTCGAGAAATCGCGTCAGGGCGCGATCGAGCGACGTGGGGTCGCACGCCGCGCGCCAAATCCTTTGCTGAACGAAGCAGGTCATCCACGGCCCGATCTGCGTGCCATCCTCGGCGTAGTTTTCGTCTTCCTCGCCTTCGACGATCTTCTCGAAGGGGCGCTCCTCCAGAGGCGTGCCCTCGAGATTGATCTTGACTGACCAGCCGGGGTTGTCGAGCGTGTCGATGCGGACGCCAAAGCCGTGCTCCCACTCGCCATCGCAGCGCGAGGCATACCAGCGAGCGAGACGTTCGAGGGTCGAAGCGATCACTGCGGTTGCCTCAGTTTCGGGGAGAGAAGCGCCTCGCATGTCCGCACGGAATGAAACAGGTTTCGCGGTTCGAGTCGAAGGATGTGCGATTCGGGGTGGCGCATTCGACACTCTAAGTGAGTCACGGCGACTTGTTCAGGTCTCCGGTTTCGCCGCTCTCGAGCCGCGCCGTGACGACCTTTCCGCCTTGCACATCCAGCAGCAGGAAAAACTTGCCCTGCGAGGGCATCCAGCCGCCCGGTCCGACGATGTACGCCGCCTTCCACTGCTCGAAGCGGCTCCCCTTCGAGGGAGTTGCGTACGCCCCGTACCGCCTGACGAGTTCCTGTTCGCTGATGCCGTCGAGATCTTGGAACGCCACGGTTTGTTCAATGTCTTTGAACGGCGCGCGGTAGTTCGGAAAGTCCGGAAAGATCCGCGCCCACGCCAAGTACGACGCATCGAGAAACGCAGCTCCGACCATGAGCCCGATCGCCAGAAAGAGCGCATCGCGCCCATGCCCCGGCTTGGGCAGACGGAGCTTCAACTGGTCGCGCCCATCGTCAGCGGCACGGCGCCATACGCCTCGCGGGTGATCTCGTAGTGCCCGACGCGGATGCGCCGGCTCTCCGGGTCCACGCCCTTGTCGCGCATCAGGCGCTTGAGGGTGGAGGGGAGGGCGAACTCCTGATCCTCGTTGAACACGTCGCGCACCTCGATCGAGCCCTCGCCGCGCGGGGCGTAGCGCTCGATGAGCGTGCGGCACAGATCAGCGACGAGGTCTTCGGGAGCGGAGGCGCCGGCGGTGACGAGCACGCTCCCGGCGCCGCGGAACCACTCGTCCTTGAGTTCGCGCACGTCGTCGATCAGGTACGCCGGCACGCCGACGTTGCGGCTGATCTCGGTGAGGCGGACGGAGTTGGAGGAGTTTTTGGAGCCGATGACCAGCACGAGGTCGCACTCGGGGGCGATCTGTCGCACGGCGGCCTGACGGTTGGTCGTGGCGTAGCAGATGTCGCTGCTGGGCGGCTCTTTGATGTTCGGGAAGGCCTGCTTGAGCGCGGCGATGATCACGCCGGCATCGTCGGTGCTGAGCGTGGTCTGGGTGAGATAGACGAGCTTGCTGGCGTCGCGGATGGTGAGGTGGGGGATGTCCTCGGGGCTCTCGACGACCTGGATGGCGTCGGGCGCCTCGCCGCGCGTGCCGACGACCTCCTGGTGGTCGGCGTGGCCGACGAGGAGGATCTGGTAGCCCTGGCGGGCGTAGCGGATGGCCTCCATGTGCACCTTGGTGACGAGGGGGCAGGTGGCGTCGACGGCGGTGAGGTTGCGCCGGCGGGCCTGGTCGCGCACGGCGGGGGAGACGCCGTGGGCGCTGAAGACGAGGATCGAGCCCTCGGGGGCCTCGTCGATGTCTTCAACGAAGGTGACGCCGCGCCCGACGAAGCGCTGGACGACGTGCTTGTTGTGCACGATCTCGTGGAAGACGTAGATGGGCTCGCCGGGGTAGAGGTCGAGGAGCTGGGAGACGACGTCGACGGCCATGTGGACGCCGGCGCAGAAGCCGCGGGGATTGGCGAGGAGGATCCGCATCGAAACATCATATTCTGTCGCGAGATGGCGGGAACGCTGACCAATCCGATGGAGGATCTCGCCCGGTGGGGGCCGGGCGTGGCGGGGGGTGCGCCTGCGATGGGGCAGACGGAGGCGCTGGCGTACGTGCGGGGGCTGACGACTTCGCACTACGAGAACTTCTCGGTGCTGTCGCGCCTCGTGCCGGAGGACCTGCGGGACGACTTCGCGGCGGTGTACGCCTTCTGCCGCTGGGCGGACGACTTGGGGGACGAGACGGGGAGCGACGAGGCGGCGCGGGCGAAGTCGCTCGAACTGCTGGCGTGGTGGCGGGGGGAGTTGGAGGGGTGCTTTGCGCACGCGGCGGGCGCGCCGCCGCGTCATCCGGTGTTCGTCGCGCTCGCGGAGACGGCGCGGAAGCGGGGGCTGCACCCCAAGCCGTTCCACGACCTGATCAGTGCGTTCGAGCAGGACCAGCGCGTGACGCGCTACGAGACGTGGGAGCAGGTGGTGGACTACTGCACGCGAAGCGCAGACCCGGTGGGGCGCATCGTGCTGGCGCTGGCGGGGCACGGCGACGGCTCGGGCGCCGGCTCGCGCGAGGGGGACGCGGAGCGCATCGCGATGTCCGACGCGACGTGCACCGCGCTGCAGCTGACGAACTTTTGGCAGGACGTGCGCCGCGACCTGATCGAGCGGGACAGGGTCTATCTGCCGCGGGCGGAGACGGGGCTGGACGTCGAGACCCTGCGCGCATGGCTGCACACGCCGGACGATTCGGACGCGCGGGTGCGATACATCCGCGCGGTGCGCCCGCTGGTGGCGAGGACGCGGGCGCTGTTCGAGCGCGGGAGGCCGCTGGCGCGGACGCTGGACCGGCGGATCGGGCCGGTGGTGGGGCTGTTCGGCGCGGGGGGCGAGTCTGTGCTGCGCGCGGTGGAGCGCGTCGGATGCGCGACGCTTTGGACGCGCCCGACACTGGGCAAGGGTCGGAAGGCGGCGCTGCTCGCGCGGGCGTGGGGCGCGGCCCGATTCGGCGGCTGATCGGGCGCCGGGGGGCGGCCCGGTGCAAAGGGGACGGTTCTGCGGCACAATGCGGGCTGTGACGACCCTGACGCGCGGAAGCGTCCCCATGGCTGTGCTTGCGCCGGACGACCCGGAGGTCGCGCGCGCGTACCAGGCCTGCCGTGAGATCACGCGGGCCCGGGCGCGGAACTTCTACTACGGCCTGTGCCTGACGCCCGAGCCGAAGCGGTCGGCGATCTTCTCGGTGTACGCGTGGATGCGCCGGGCGGACGACGAGGCGGACGCGGCGGACGCCTCGGGCGACCCGAGCGCCCGCCTGGCGCGGCTGGCGGAGCGCCGGCGCACCCTGTCGCGGATCGTGGCGGGCGAGGCGGGGTCGGAGGGCGAGTCGGGGACGGACCCGGTGTGCGTCGCGATGGCGCAGACGCTGCGGTCGTACCCGGTCAACCCCGACGACCTGTTCGCGATGCTCGACGGGCTGGAGGAGGACACGACGCACGCGGGGTACGCGACGCGCGAGGCGCTGGCGCGGTACTGCTACCGGGTGGCGTCCACGGTGGGGCTGATCTGCGTCTCGATCTGGGGGCTGCGCGACGGCGTGGACCGCGCGGAAGCGCGCCGGCTGGCCGAGCGGCGCGGGCTCGGGTTCCAACTGACCAACATCCTGCGGGACTACGCGCAGGACTTCGATGACTCGCCGCGACGGGTATACCTGCCGGCGGAGGAGTTCCGTCGCCACGGCGTGACGCCGGAGGAACTTCGCGTGTGGTCGAAGGCGCCGGCGTGCGAGGCGATGATCGCCGGGCTGGCGTCGTGGGCGCGCGGGGAGTACGAGGCGTCGCGGGCGCTGGAGGCGATGATCCATCCCGCGTGCCGCCCGACGCTGTGGGCGATGACCCGGATCTACTCGGGGCTGCTGTCGAAGATCGAGGCGCGGCCGGAGAGGGTGGTGGGGGCGCGGCGCATCCGGCTGCAATCGGCGCACAAGGCGGGCATCGCGGCGGCGGCGCTGGTGAGGGCCCGGCGC
>CAYVSR010000151.1:0-6882 GCA_964453125.1 uncultured Phycisphaeraceae bacterium
GCAGGAACGCCCGCTCCTGGATCATCGCGATGATCTCGCCGCCGAAGCCGCAGGTCTTGGGCGCCTCGTGCACGATCACGCACCGACCCGTCTTCTCCACGCTCTCGAGAATGATGTCCTCGTCGTAGGGATAGATGCTCCGCAGGTCGATGAGTTCAACGCTCAGGTCCTCCGGCAGCTTGTCCATCGCCTCGAGGCACTGGTACACCGGCGCGCCCCACGTCACCACCGTGAGGTCCGACCCCTCGTTCACGATCTTGCCCTTGCCGATCTCGATCGTGTAGGGCTCCTCCGGCACCTCCTCGCGGAACGAGCGGTACACGCGCTTGGGCTCGAAGAAGATCACCGGGTCGGGGTCCGCGATCGCCGCAGCCAGCAGCCCCTTCGCGTCGTACGGGCTGCTCGGCATCACCACCTTCAGCCCCGGGTGATGCGCGTACAGCGCCTCGGGTGAGTCGCTATGCAGTTCGGGCGCGTGAATGCCGCCGCCCACCGGCACGCGGATCGTCAGCGGGATCGTCACCGCCCCGCGGCTGCGCGTGCGATACCGCCCCGCGTGGTTCACGATCTGGTCGTACGCCGGCCCGAGGAACCCCTCGAATTGGATCTCGGGGATCGGGCGCATCCCCGCCATCGCCAGCCCGATCGCCGTGCCGATGATGCCCGACTCCGCCAGCGGCGAGTCCACCACGCGGTCCTCACCGAAGCGGGCCTGCAGCCCTTCGGTGACGCGGAACACGCCGCCGTTCTTGCCGACGTCCTCGCCGAGCAGCACGACGCGGTCGTCGCTCTCGAGCGCCTGGGCGAGACCGAGGTTGATGGCCTGGACGAGTGTGAGGTTGGGCATGGGTTTTCGGGAGAAGGAACGAAGGGACGGAGGGACGGAGGCACAGAGGGTCTGAAGGACGAAGAGAAAGACTGGCGCGCGAGGCGAGTTGCGGGCGGGTCAGTCGGAGGCGGGCGCCGAGGCGTCGGGCGCGAAGCCACCGGGCGGCGTGCTCGCGGCGTCCAGCAGCGCCGCGATATCTTCCACCGGCGCCGCGATCTTGAGGGTGAGGTACACCGGGTCGATCACCACCTCCGTGTGCTTGCCGCTCCAGCGCACGAGGCGCACGTGGACCGGGTTGACCCAGACGTCCTGCTGCTTGGTGGTGGTGAGTCGCACGAGCATGGCGGATCCGATCGGCGTGTCGTTCGAGGCGGTTCGAGGGGGTGTGTGCGGGACGAACATGGGCGTGCCGTCATCCCGCCTTGCGCCGGCGCGTTCCGGCGGCCTTGAGCGACCCAGCGCGAGGCCCGTTGAGACGACGCTCCATCGCTCGCACCAGTTTGCGGAGCGCGGCGACCTCGGCGTCGAGACTCGCCACGCGGCCTTCGAGTTCGTCGCTGACGACACGGACGGAAACCCCCTCGCGAAACGCCGCCGCGTGCTTACCACGGACACCGCCCGAAAAATCGTACTCCGCCCGCATGCCGTCACGCGCCGCCGCCCGCCTGGTTGTAGGTCGCTTCTTCATGTCGAGTCACCCTTCTGGCGCTGATGATACGCGTCTTGCCGCCTCGCTCCGTGTAACTCACCACGAGCAATCGACCCCGATCGGACAGCCCGATCGACACAAATCTGTCCTCGTCCCGCGAGTGATCCGGGTCGAAGATGACCACCTCACGCGGATCGCCGAACACCGCGATCGCCTCCAGAAACGCCACGCCGTGCTTGGCGGCGTTCGAGCGCTCCTTGTCGCGGTCCCACTCGAACTCGATCCCGCGCGGCACGTCACCTCTCCGTCCCGATCACCCCCAGCGTCTCCTGCTCCGGATACTGCGCCAGCCCCGCCGTCCGCATCGATTCCTTCTGGCGCAGCAGCTGCGCCGGCAGCGGCGGCGCGAAGGTGTGGTCGAAGATGTCGTCCGTCGTCGGCGCGGCGATGCCCTCGGCGTTCTTGACGATCTCGCTCACCCGCTCCTTGTTCCGCGCGTCCAGCGCCTGCTGCTTCGCGTCGCCCCAGATCTTCTTCGCCTCCATGTACCGCCGGATGCGCAGCAGCGGGTCGCGCCCCTTCCACTTCTCGAGCTCGGCCGCGTCGCGGTAGCGCCGGGCGTCGTCCGCCGTGGTGTGGTCGCCCATGCGGTAGGTCATCGCCTCGATCAGCGTCACCTTGCCCTGCTTGGCCCGCTCCATCGCGTCGCGCGTGGCCTTGACCGACGCGAACAGGTCATTCCCGTCGATCCGCACCCCGTGCGCGCCGTACGCGAACGCCCGCTGCGCCAGCGTCTCGCACGAGAACTGCTTCGTGCTCGGCACGCTGATGGCCCACGAGTTGTTCTGGCAATAGAAGATCACGGGGACCTTCAGCACCGTGGCGAAGTTCATGGCCTCGTGGAAGTCCCCCTCGCTCGTCGCCCCGTCGCCGAAGAAGGTGCAGACCACCCGGTCCTCCTTCCGCAGCTTCGCCGCCCACGCGATGCCCACCGCGTGCAGCATGTGCGTCCCGATCGGGATCGAGATCGGCAGCACGTTCACCCCCTCGGGGATCTGGTTGCCGCGCTCGTCGCCCATCCAGTGCAGCAGGATGTGCTCCATCGGCAGCCCGTGCCAGAACAACGCGGAGTTCTCGCGGTAGCAGGGCACCAGCCAGTCCACGCCCTTGCGCAGCGCGAACCCCGCCCCCGTGGCCGCCGCCTCCTGCCCGATGTTCTGCGGGTACGTCCCCATCCGCCCCGAGCGCTGCAGCTTGAACGCGATCTCGTCGTACGCGCGGCACAGGCACATGTGCTCGTACAGCGCCACGACCTCCTCGTCCTTCAGCACGCCCTTGCCGAGCTTCTCGTCCAGCCTCCCCTGCTCGTCGAGAATCTGGAGGTACTCGATCCGCCCTTCGAACGCTGTCGTGATCGGCATGCCTGTCTCCGCCCGCGCTCCGCGGGCCGCTCGCTTGGTCCTCGGCGTGCGCCGCTGCGCGCCGCCCTTGGCCTTCACTCCCGCCCGCTTCTTCTGCTTCGGGGCCGATCGGCGCGACGCCGCGATCCCGCGCTTCGCCGCGGCCTTGCCCGCGCCTCCGCCCTCAGGACGCCGACGCGCCGGTCGCTTGCGCTCGGGCATGCTGGTCTCCGGGGAATTGCTTGATCCCGTCCTGCTTCAGGCGCCGCCCCGTCCCCGCCGCCGTCGGCGAACGCTCGGGGATCGAGAACAGCTCGTTGGGCAGCGTGTCGTTGTGCTTCAGCGCGGCGTCCGCGGCCCGCAGCATCGAGTCGTCCGCGTTCTCGACCAGCGCCCGCAGGTTCGCGTGCATGGCCACCTCCGCCATGTCGCAGAAGTGCAGCGCCGCCGTCTTGTCCCGCTGGAACTCCAGGTCCTCCCCCGCGCCGCCGTTGACCCGCTTGAGGTCCCTGTCCAGCTTCGAGAGCGTGCACGCCATCGCGTGGATCCACATCGCGTTCTCGGCGATCCGCGTCTGCACGCAGTCCCGGTTCAGGATCGCCTCCTCGAACCGCTTGCTTGCCGTCTTGAACGAGTGCGCGTGCTCGCGCACCATCGCCGACAGCCGCTCCGCCTCCCGCGTCAGGCTCGGGTGCAGGCGCGTGATCCGCGGCCCCGCCGGCTTGAGCCCGAGGTACACCTCCAGACCCAGCGGGATCGCCTTCCCCATCACCCGCGCGTTCGTCGCGTTCCTCACGATGCGCGACACGTTGGCCCCCAGCGACTCCTCCTTGTCCCACACCAGCGCCGACCGGATGCTCAGCATCTGCTCCGCCAGCTGCTTCCCGCCGTAGCCGAACACGAACTTGTGCATCACCTCGTTCGCACCCTCGACGATCAGGTTGATCCGCGAGTCGCGGAAGATCCGCTCGATCTCGTTCTCGGTCATGTACGACTCGCCGCCCATGATCTGCACCGCGTCGTTCACCGCGCGCCAGCCCATCTCCGAGCAGAACACCTTGCACAGCGCCGTCTCGAGCATGATGTCGTCGTCGTGCCGGTCCAGCATCGCCGTCGTCATGTACAGCATCGCGTCCATCGCGTAGACCAGCGCGCTCATGTTCGCCACCCGCGCACGCATCGCCTCGAAGTCCGACAGCGGCCGCCCGAACTGGTGACGCGTCTGCGACCACTTCGTCGCCTGGTCCATCGCCCGGCGCGCCCCGCCCAGCATCCCCGCGCTCAGCGTGCACCTGCCATAATTCAAGCACGAGAGCGCCACGTTGAGCCCGCGGCCCTCGGTGTGCAGCAGGTTTTCCTTGGGCACGCGCACGTCGCGGAACCGGATCCGCGCCTGCCACGTCCCGCGGATGCCGCACTTGCTCCGGTTCTTCTGGAAGATGTCCACGCCCGGCATGTCCGGCGTGCACACCAGCGCCGAGATCTTCTCGGTCTCCTTGCCCGTCTTCGGGTCGACCAGCTTCTGCTTGGCCATCACCGTGAACAGCCCCGAGATCGCCCCGCTCGTCGCCCATTTCTTCTCGCCGTTGAGCACGTAATGCGAGCCGTCGGCGCTCTTCTCGCAGCGCGTCTCCTGCCCGCCCGCGTCGCACCCCACGTTGGGCTCGCTCAGGCAGAACGCGCTCAGCCAGTCCTTCGCCAGGCGAGGCAGCCACCGCTTCTTCTGCTCCTCCGACCCGAACAGCATCACCGCCTTGCACCCGATCGACTGGTGCGCGGAAACCAGCACCGCCGTCGAGCCGCACGACATCCCGATCCGCTCGAGCACGCGGTTGTACGACGTGATCCCCAGGCCCAGCCCGCCGAACTCCCGCGGGATCGTCATCCCCAGCACCCCCAGCTCGAACAGCCGGTCGATCACCCACCGCGGGATCTCCTGGTCCTGGTCGATCTGCACCGAGGGGTGCTCCGTCCGCAGATAGTCATCCAGCGCCGCCAGCAACTGGTCGCACCGCGCCGTCTCCTCCGCGTCCGCCTTCGGGTACGGGAACACCATCTCCTCGCGGAAATTGCCCCAGAACAGGTTCTTGATGAACCCCATCTCCGACGGGTCCGGGCCGAGCATCGTCTCGGCGTCCGCGATCATCTTCCGGTCCTGCTCGGACACGTTCTTCAGGGCTTTGTTGAGTTCCGCCATGGTTCCGTCTCGCTCGCTTTCGTGGTCCGCCGTACGCCGTCCCGCATTCAACGCCGCCGCCCCGTCCCGATCTTCCGCTACCGCGCGCTCTTCGCGAAGAACGCCCGCAGCGCCTCCTTGCACTCCGCCGTTTTCCGCAGGTGCGCCAGCAGATGACGCTCCGCCGCGATCGCCGCGTCCCACCCCAGCCCCAGGCCCGTGTCGATCGCCAGCGCCACCGCCGTCGCCGATTTCGTCTTGGGCAGTTCCGCCCGCGCACGCCCCAGCGCATCGCGCACCTTCTCGCGCCATTCCGGCTCGTGGATGCACCGCGGCTCGCGTTCCGGCGCCGTCTTCTTCAGCGTCGCCGCCAGCTCCTTCGCCTCGGCCAGCAGGTCCTGCGGCTCGACCAGCTCATCCACCAGGCGCGCATCCCGCGCGTAATCAACACCCATCGTGTGCCCCGTCGCGATCAGACGGATCGCCTCAGCAGGGTCCATGCGCGCCGGCAGCATGTTCGTCCCGCCCCACCCCGGGCACAGCCCCAGCCCCGCCTCCGGCAGCCCCACCTGGTACGCCTTCATCCCCTTGCCCAGCGACGCCACCAGCGCATCGCAGTGCATGGCAAGTTCCAGCCCGCCCCCAAGGCACGCCCCATGGATCGCCGCCACCGTCGGGCAGTGCATGTGCGCGATGCGCCCCATCACTCGCGCGCCCAGCGACAGATAGTCATCCAGTTCCCGATCGCTCGCGCTGTTGATCAGGTTCAGGTCCGCCCCGGCCACGAACGCCCGCTCACCGGCCGACGCGAGCACCAGCCCGCGCGCCGACGCCCCGATCGCGTCCAGCGTCGCATCCAGCCTCTCGAACAGCCCCTTTGTCAGGATCACCACCGGCTTGCCGCCCTCGGCCTCCAGCGTGACCGTGACAACCCCCTCGGTCTGACCCTTCGTGTCCTTCGAATACGGCAGCGGCGTCGCGCTCATGCGGGTTCTGTCCGTCGCGGGTGGTACGTGCGGCATGCCCCTCAGGGCGACACAAACTCACGCCGTGCCCGGTGCGCTCCGTCTCGCTCGCAAGGTGAAGAGCCCGCCCGGCCAATCGCCGGTCTCCCGCCCCTCCCATCCCTCACCAAACGCCCACCAAGGCACGACCCGAACAGTATAGAGACCCGTCAATCCAGCGCCCCCGAGCAACCCCCGAACCCCACGATTGCCCCCGAATCCTCGCCCTGCTCCCCGGGCGCCGCGGTACGCCGCGCAGCGTCGAACCACGCTCTCGCCCGTGCCACGGACCTGCCCAGCAGGTCCGTGCCGAACGCCCCAGTCCCACCCACATCCACGCGCTCGCTCCCTCGGCTCCTCGGGGGCAGTCGGGGGCTCCCTCTCCCTCCGGGAGAGGCCGCCTTGGGTGAGGGTTCTTGCCCCCGACCCCAGCCTTCCCCCCCCGCCCCGATCCGTGCGCACCAGACCCTCCCCACCCCGCGCGCAAAATCCCACTCCCCGAAAAAAAACCACGACCCCGCCGCCCACCCCCGCCAATTCCCATCCAACCTACGATAAAGCCAAACCCCCCCCCCCTCGACCACACCCCCAACCCCCCCCCTATAAAAAAAAAAAAAAAAAAAAAAAAAAAAAAAAAAAAACACGCCTGTGATCTTTCAGCTGCTCCGGAAATGTCCGATCCGAACGACGGCAGCCAGCTGAGGTCGTCGTCGGCAAAAACGTCACCGTCGCCGACGACGGCAACAGCAGCGTCATCGAAAGCGAAGAAGAAAGGCTTGCTCGGGCGACTGAAGCGAAAGAAGAAAGACAAGAACGGGCGAGCC
>CAYVSR010000152.1:0-6877 GCA_964453125.1 uncultured Phycisphaeraceae bacterium
GGGCGACTCTCCGCGCTCATCGCGGCGTCCTTCGCCGCCTGCTCCTTCATCGCCGCCCATTCCTCGGGCGAGATCATCACCTCGCGTGCCACGCTGCCCTTGTGCTCGCCGATGATCCCCGCCATGCCCATCAGGTCCACGAGGCGGCTCGCCCGCGTGTAGCCGATCGCCAGGCGGCGCTGCAGCAGCGACACCGAGCCGCGCCCCGTCTCGAGGATGATGTCCACCGCCTTGTCGAACAGCTCGTCCTCCTGCGCGTGCTCCTGCCACGACTTGCCCTCTTCGTCCTCCGGTCGCATCTGCACGAGGCTGCGCTCGAACGAGGGGCTGGCGACGTCGCGCATGAAGCGCACGACCTTGCGGATCTCGGCGTCTTCCACCAGCGTGCCCTGGGCGCGCATGAGCTTGTGGCTCTTGGGCGAGAGGAAGAGCATGTCGCCCTGGCCCAGCAGCAGCTCGCCCCCCTTCTGGTCCATCACGATGCGCGAGTCCATGCCGCTGGACACCTTGAAGCACAGGCGCGCCGGCATGTTGCTCTTGATGAGCCCGGTGACGACGTTCGCCTGCGGGCGCTGCGTCGCCAGGATGAGGTGGATGCCCACCGCGCGCGCCTTCTGCGCGATCCGGACGATCGAGGTCTCCACCTCCTTGTTCGTCATCATCAGGTCCGCGAGTTCGTCGATCACGAACACCATGCGCGGCAGCTTCCGCGGGATCCGCGCCTCCTCGGCGGGCGTCGCGGGCGCGATCCGCTCCTTGATCTCCTCCCACGGCGTGGCGTTGTACGACTCGAGGTCCCTGCAGCCCGCCTCGGACAGCAGCTCGTATCGCTCGTCCATCTTCGTGACGGCCCACTCCAGGATCGCCGCCGCCTTGTTCATGTCCGTGATCACCGGGCACATCAGGTGCGGGATGTCCTTGAACTGCGACATCTCGACCATCTTCGGGTCCACCAGCACCAGCTTCAGATCGCTCGGCTTCTTGGTGTACAGGAACCCCACGATGATCGCGTTCATCGCCACCGACTTGCCCGACCCTGTCGTGCCCGCGATGAGAATGTGCGGCATCTCCGCCAGGTCGTACACCAGCGGCTCGCCTGCGGCGTCCTTCCCCAGGAACAGCGGCAGCTTCATCCGCTCCGCCTTCTCGTCGCTGGTCATCAGTTCCTTCAGGCGCACGCGCTCCTTCTGCACGTTGGGCGCCTCGATCCCCACCGTGTCGCGCCCCTCCGTGTTGGGCACGATGCGCACGTTCACCACCTTCAGCGACCGCGCGATGTCGCTCGCCACCGCCGTCAGCTGCGAGACCTTCGTCCCCGGCGCCAGGCGCACCTCGTACTGCGTGATCACCGGCCCCGACTCGATCCCCACCACCTCGCCCTCGATGCGGTACACGCGCAGCGCCTCCGCCAGCGCCCCCGCCTGCTCACGGACGTAGTCCTCCATCTTCTCGGTGTAGTTCTCCTCCGGGTCTTCCAGCAGGTCCAGCGGCGGGAACCGGTACCCCTCCATCTCCGGGTCCGCGTTCAGCGCCTGGATCGCCTCCAGGTCCTCCTGCGTCGCGGCACGCTTGTTCGCGCCGGCGAACCGCAGCGGCAGCATCGCCATCTTCGCGCGCAGCTCGTCCGGGTCGAACGTCTTCGATTCCTCCTCCGCAGCCACCACGTCCGGCCCTTCTTCGTCTTCCTCATCCGCGACGTCGGCCACTCGCGCGACCGGCGCGGGCGCCGCGGCCGGCGCATCCGCCCCGCGCGACCGTGACGGCGCGCTCTTCACCGGCCGCTCGACCACCTCAGCCTCTTCGGCCTCGTCGTCCGACAGATCGATCTCCAGTTCCGGCTTCGCGGGCGCCTTGCGCTTGCGCTCCTGCACCACCGCCGGCTTGTCGTCGTCCACGTCGTTGGGCCGCGGGCCCGCGGCGGGCGCGGTGCGCGCCATCAGCCCGCCCATGCCCCGCGCCAGTCGAACCGGCGCCGTGAGAACCCCCACCACGGCCGCGCGAACCCTCGCCGCGCCGCTCTTGGGCCACAGCGCCCGAGCCAGCCCGGCGAACCCGGCCGACACGAACCCCAGCCACCGATCGAACCCGACCATCGCGCCCACCGCCAGGATCAACCCCAGCCAAAGCGACGTCCCCACGACGCCGAAGCGCGTCTGAAGTTCATGCACCCCAAGAATCGCCACGAGCCCGCCCGCCCCCTCGGGCGACGCGGACAGCCCCGGCATGAGCAGCGCGTGGTACCCGGAGATCGCCGCCGCGATTAGCACGCACCCGATGAGCCTCAACGCCGGCTGCCCGACGCGCTCGCCCCGGGCGACGACCATCAGGAAGAACGCCCCCGCCGCCGCGAGGAACCACGCCCCCGTGCCCAGCAGCAGGAAGAGGTGGTGCGACAGGAACGCCCCCACCGGCCCGCACCAGTTCTCGAACACCCTCGCACCGGCGCCGCCGATCGGCGCGCTCACCACCCGGTACGCCGCGGCATGCCCGGGCGGGTCCGTCGGCGAGTGACTCACCATCGCCGCCAGCCCGAACGCCCACGCCCCCGCGAGCGCCAGCCAGGCCAGACGCTTCCAAAAAAGGTCCGGCGCGCCGGAGCGCGCCCTGGCGCCATCGGATCGCGACCGGCGCGCGCGCGCGGCCTTGGGTTCGGGAGCGGTTCGGTTCGCCGACTCGGGAGTAACGGGCATCGAGCGTGTATCGGCCTTCCGGCCAAAAATGCCGGAAAGAGTCGCAGGACAAGTGGTCGGCGCCCCGGCGAGCAGCGTTCAGCCCGAACGACGAACGCTCGCCACGATCCGGGCGACGAGGACGGCGCTCGGAGCCGGTCGTCCCTGCCCGCGGTCCAACGGCTTGATCGCCCATCGAGCGCGCCAAGTCCGATCCGTTCCTGCTGCAGGCCGAGGACCTGATCGTCAGTCGCCGGGGGTGGGAGAGACTCGGCGACGGCCTCGCGCGCCATCGCACCGCAGCCCGACGGACTGCGGGCGCTCGCGATCACCGGAGCCCGACCTTCGACCGCGTGCGCCGTCTAACCCCGTCCGGCTCGGGCGGGATGGTCACTCGAAGGTCGGCAAGGGCGGGAGGCAACGGGCAGCGGCGTCGGCGGCTTCCGCGACCTCAACCCTGCGCTTTCGTTCTCCGCCGTCGCGTGCCGAGCAGAAAACTTGCGTGTCCCGATCTTGCACATGGTTGTGCCGGCTTGGGGAACCGGTCACACAAGATTGACGCGACGAAGGCCGGCGCAGCGCATCGCGTTCACAATGTCGTGCAGCCGTGTTCGTCGTCCTCGAACGCGCGCCGAACTTGCCTCTTGACCGACCCGAATGCCGCAGTATGTTCCGGCTCGGGATGCGCGGGACACCGCGACCGGGCCACGTGGCGCCGGGGCGGGCCGCTTTTGGGGGCCGGTTGGGACCAATGATTCGACGTGCGAACAACACGACCCAGGGAGCGTCGCGCACGCGCTCGCGCCGCGCCCTCCGCATCGGGGGGTTGGCGGCGGGCGCGCCGTGCGCGCTGGCCGTGCCGGCGTGCCAGCCGATCGTCGCGGGCCCGGGCTACTTCGGCGTGGGGTGCTACGCGGCGTCCGCGCCCGAGGTGAGCGAGCGCTCGAACACGTTCGAGATCCGCGGCGTGGGCGCGCTGTTCGTCTCCGGGCGCGTGATGCTCGGGTACGCGGACGTCGCCGGCCTCTGCTGCTCGCCGGGCGAGACGGACCTGCACGTCGCGTTCGAGCGCGCCCACGTCTACATCGGCGGCGCGGCGGACGCCGAGGCGGTTCGCATGGGCGCGCTCGCGCTCGAACCAACGCCGCCCGCGGCCGCGGCGCACAACGGGGAAGCACAAGGAGGGAACGGGCTATGAACCGACGGATCGCGATCATCGGGCCTGCGCTGGGCGCGCTGCTGGCGCTGGGCGCGTGTGACAACGTGCAGCGCTCGATGGTGTTCATGACGGGCACCACCGTGGGCGTGGATGTCGCCGTGGCGCCGCAGAGCGATGCCCCCGTGCACCTGACGGTCGGCTACAAGCGTGCGGAGGTGTTGTTCGACCCGATCATGGAGGACTGCGACTGCCTGATCGACCTCCAGGCGTGCGAGCACGGGAAGCAGCCCGCCGCGCCGGGCGCGGTCGCCAGCGCTCCTGCCGGGGCCGGCGGAGCGACTGCGGTCGCGGCGGCGCCCGAAGGCGAGACCACGACGGCGCCGACGAACAGGAAGACGCGCTACAAGATCAAGGACCAGCCGCACTCGGTGCTCGCCAAGCTGCTGGGCGACGTGAACGCGACGGCCAGGACGGGCACGGGCCCGGAGGCGACGACGACGGTCTCCGTCGCGCAGTGGTTCGCGTCGGGCAAGGCGGCGGAACTGCTCGCCGCGGGCGGCGGCGCGGCGGCGCTGACGGACAACCCAGCGGTGGCCAAGCAGGTGGCGGAGGCGACGAAATCGTTCGGCGCCTCGCTCAAGGAGCGCGAGCAGGGCGTCCTGCCGCAGACCGTCGCCGCCATGCACGACGCGCTGGCGGCGCTCGGCACGGCGGGCGACGCGGAGTCGGCCCGCCTGGCGGCGGACATGAACGCCGTCGCGGCGGACATCGGGCTGCCGGCGACGTTCGGCTTCACGACCTACGTGCTCGGGGCGCCGCCGACGGGTGGCGCGAGGAACCTGGTGCAGGCCGCGAGCCTGCCGCTGGCGACGGACCCGCTGCCCGCGGACATCACGGGCGTGGTGTCGTATTACACGGCGGTGCACGCGAGCGTGGTGCATCTCGATCGAATCGTGAAGGTTCTCGACCTCGACCCGGCGCTGCTCACGCTGCCCGCTGGCGTCACGCCCGCGTCGCTGCGGTCCGACCTCGCCGCGCGGCGCGCGACCCTCACGGCGCTGACGAAGCAGATCTCCACCAACGAGCGGATCGTCCGCGCCGCCAAGCGCCTGCAGGATCGCCTCCAGGCGCCCTGATCAACCCATCCGGAGGAACGCCATGACAGAAACGCGCGAGCTGCCCATCGACAACCCGGCCGAAGAGAAGAAGACCAGGCTCGCGCTGAAGACGCAGCTGAACCACGGCGTGCTGGGGCAGGCGAACGTGAGGATCCACTCCATCACGTGGGTCGAGACCCCGGCGAAGTGGGTGGTGGTAATCGAGTTTGTGTAGCCGCGGGGCGGCGGGCGCAGCGGCTCGCCTCACCCGAACCGGCCGGTGACGTACTGCTCGGTCTCGGGGAGCGCGGGATTCTGGAAGATGTCGGCCGTGGGGCCGTACTCGACGAGGCGCCCGAGGTACATGAAGGCGGTGTAGTCGCTGACGCGCGCGGCCTGCTGCATGTTGTGCGTGACGATGAGCACCGAGTAGCGCTGCTTGATCTCGTGGATCAGTTCCTCGATCTTCAGCGTGGCGACGGGGTCGAGGGCGCTGCAGGGCTCGTCCATCAGCAGCACCTCGGGCTCGGCGGCGATGGCGCGGGCGATGCACAGGCGCTGCTGCTGACCGCCCGAGAGCGAGAGGCCGGAGGTGTGGAGGCGGTCCTTCGCTTCCTCCCATATGGCGGCGCCGCGGAGGGCGCGCTCGCACGCCTCGTCGAGCACGCTCTTTCGCCGCTCGCCGTCGATGCGGAGGGGGTAGACGACGTTCTCGTAGATGGACATGGGGAAGGGATTGGACTTCTGAAAGACCATGCCCATGCGCTTGCGGAGGACGATGACGTCGACGTTGGGGGCGTAGAGGCTCTCGCCCTCGAGGGAGATGTCGCCGGTGACTCGGACGCCGTCGATGAGGTCATTGAGGCGATTGACGGAGCGGAGGAGGGTGCTCTTGCCGCATCCGGACGGGCCGATGAGGGCGGTGACCTTGCCGCGCGGGATGGGCATGGAGATGTCGTGCAGGGCCTTGTTCTGGCCGTAGAAGAGGCAGAAGTCGCGGACCTGGAGGATGGGGTCCTCGGCCTTGAGCGCGTCGTGGACGGAGGGCTGGAAGGGGCGGTTCTCGCGGATGGCGTCGAGGGCGCGGAACTGGGGCGCGCCAGTCTGGGGCGGCGCGTCGCCGAGGTCGACGCGCCGTGCGGCGGCGTGCGTGGGGCTCGGGATGGTTGGGCTGGAGTCCATGACGATCATGCGAGCGGCCTCGCTGTGGGTGAGTCTAGAACGCTCCTTGCACGAAGCGTTTGCGCAGGCGGGCGCGGAGGGCGATGGCCCCCATGTTCAGGAGCGCGATAATGGCGATGAGCAGGAGGGTCGTCGTCCAGACGAAGGGGCGGGCGGCCTCGGAGTCGGGGCTCTGGAAGCCGAGGTCGTACACGTGGAACCCCAGGTGCATGAACGAGCGCTCGAGGTGGAGGTACGGGAAGCGGCCTTCGAAGGGCAGGTCCGGGGCGAGCTTGACGGCGCCGACGAGCATGAGCGGCGCCACTTCGCCGGCGCCGCGCGCCATCGCGAGGATGAGGCCGGTCATGATGCCGGGCGCGGCGCGGGGCAGCACGATGCGCCGGACTGTCTGCCACTTGCTGGCGCCGCAGCCGTAGGAACCCTCTCGCAGGCTTCGCGGCACGGAGGAGATGGCCTCCTCGGTTGCGACGATCACGACCGGCAGCGTCATGAGCGCGAGCGTGAGCGAGGCCCACAGGATGCCCTTGGTGCCGAAGGTCGCCTGCGGCAGTTTCGCGCGGAAGAAGCCCTTGAAGTAGGGCGTGGTGGCGAGCAGCGTGACGACGCCCGCGGCGAGGCCGGCCCACAGCGCCATCGAGAGCCAGCCAAGCGCGCGGTGGCGCGCCGTCACGGGCCGGCCGGGGCGCGGCCTCGACCACGCGTGCGTCAGGGTCGCGACCCCCGCGAGGGCGACGACGCCGAGGATGCCGAGCCACCACGCCGGCTTGGGC
>CAYVSR010000153.1:0-6875 GCA_964453125.1 uncultured Phycisphaeraceae bacterium
CTCGCGCAGGCAGCGACCGCGCGCCCCGGTCGCGTTGACACCCGCGAACCCCACCGCCACAGTGCGCCCGCGCACTCCCGCGCTCACGTGGAGGTCACCAATGAACGACGCCGCACCATCACGCCGCGAGTTCCTCGGCGCCATCTCCCTCCCCGTCGCCGCCGGCGCCGCAGCCGCCATGCTCGACCCCCTCGGCGTGCGCACCGCCACCGCCCGCCTCCGCCTGCACGACGTCGCCGACGCGCCCGGCCGCGACCCCGACGAGAACTTCTGGTTCGACGCCTCCCAGGCGTTCACCATCGATCGCTCCATCCTCAACCTCAACAACGGCGGCGTCTCACCCGCGCCCCTCTCCGTCCAGCGCGCCTTCCAGCGCCACACCGACTACTGCAACACCGTCCCCCCGCCCGTCTCCCTCTGGCAGGTGCTCGACCCGCAGGTCGAGATCGTCCGCGAGCGCCTCGCCCGCGCCTTCGGCGCCGACCCCGAAGAACTCGCCATCACGCGCAACAGCACCGAGTCCCTGCACACCTGCCAGCTCGGCTTCGACCTCGAGCCCGGCGACGAGGTCCTGACCACCACGCAGGACTACCCGCGCATGATGAGCGCCTTCCGCCAGCGCGAGCGGCGCGACGGCGCCGTGCTCAAGACCATCACCCTCCCCGTCCCCGCCGAGAACCCCGCCGAGATCATCCGCCTCTTCGAAGAAGCCATCACACCGCGCACGCGCATCATCCTTGTCTCGCACATCATCAACCTCACCGGCCAGGTTCTGCCCATCAGGGACATCGTCGCCATGGCCCGGCGCAAGGCCCCCGGCGTCCCCGTCATCGTCGACGGCGCCCACGCCGTCGCCAACCTCCCCTTCCGCATCGCCGACCTCGGCTGCGACTACTACGCCTCCAGCCTCCACAAGTGGCTCTTCGCCCCCATCGGCACGGGCCTGCTCTACGTGAATCGCGACAAGATCAAGGGCCTCTGGCCCCTCCTCCCCGGCGAGCCCTCCCTCGAGAACGACATCCGCAAGTTCGAGCAGGTCGGCACCCACCCCTCCGCCCCCTACGTCGCCATCGCCGACGCCCTCACCTTCCACGACGCGCTCGGCCCCGAACGCAAGTTCCGCCGGCTCATGTTCCTCCGCCGCTACTGGACCGACCGCCTCGCGCAAGGCGCCCACAAGGACCGCGTCCGCGTCCACTCCCCCTCCACCCCCGGCGCGTCCTGCGGCATCGCCACCGTCCAATTCACCGGCCTCGACACCGCCAAACTCCAGTCCCACCTCTGGACGAAACACCGCATCCTCACCGTCGCCATCAAGCACGAGCAGTTCGAGGGCCTCCGCGTCTCTCCGAGCGTCTATACCCTCAAGGACGACCTCGACCGCTTCTGCGACATCCTCGAAGCCGCGATGACCAACGGCCTGCCGACCTGAGCCTCCCCGTGCCACGGACCTGCGCAGCAGGTCCGTGCACTCGCACACGCCGCTCCCATCCCCGCACTGTTCCCGTTTCCCCGTGCCACGGACCTGCGCAGCAGGTCCGTGTTCGGTCTACACCCCGCGCCCATTCCCGCGCTGTTCCCCATGCCCCGTGCCACGGACCTGCGCAGCAGGTCCGTGTTCGGTCTCCCTCGGTATCGTCCCCCGCATGAAACCCATCCTGCTCGCGGTGGCCGCCGGGCTCTGCTGGGGCATCGGCGAGGTCTTCACCAAGTCCGTCCTGCACACCAGGCAGATCGGCCCCATCACCGCCATCGCCGTGCGCTCCACCGTCGCGCTGCCGGTCATCTGGGCCGCCTACTTCGTTGCCCACCGCGTCGTGAAGAGCGAGCCCCCGAACTGGACGAGCGCCCCGACGCCCGTCCTCCTCAAGCTCATCCTCGGCTCGGGCCTCGTCGCCGGCGCCCTCGCCATGATCTGCTTCTACGCCGCCCTCAGCATGGCCGAGGTCTCGAAGATCAAGCCCATCGCCTTCTGCCTCGCCCCCGCCACCGCCGTGCTCATCGGCTGGCTCGTCCTCGGCGAGACCATGACCATCAAAAAAGCGATCGCCGTCGCCATGATCCTCGGCGGCGTCGCGCTGCTGACCAGCAAGTAGCCCGGGCGCGCCCCCGCGCGCCCGCGACTCAGATCTCCACGATCGTCTTGAACCCGCCGTGCACCATCCGCTTGCAGTCGAACGGCATCTTCTTCGGGTCCATCATCTTCGCCAGGCGCGGGTCCGTCATCACCGCTCCGTTCACCCGGTCCCGGTGCGCCTTCGACTTGAACACCGCGTACGCGAACACGATCGTCTCGCTCGGCTTGGGCTTCAACAGCTTGTTGAACGACATCGCGAACGACGAGTTCAGGTCGTCCCCCACGCACTCCTTGTAGTCCAGCGCCCCGTGGTCCTTCCACACTTTCGCGGCCACCTTCGCGATCTTCCGATATGCCGCGAGTTTCTTCGTCGGGATCGGAAGCACGTACCCGTCAACATACGTCGCCATGCCGGCTCTCCTGCCTTGTGAACCACCAACGGCGCGACCACGCGCCGCTTATTCCAGTATCGCGATCGGCCGATCCGTCCCCGCCGCCTTCGGCAGGGTTGTTCGTCGTTTCCGTGCCCACCACGTTCTACGCCCCGCCGCCCCCCGTCAAGCCCGAGGCCCATCCCCCGCCGCGCACGTTCACGCCCCGCGCAGCGCCCGCTCCGCGCACGCCGTGTTGTGACGCAGGTGCGCCGGGCTGAGCGTCCCCAGCACGACGCTCGTCACCCCCGCGTGCCCGAAGACGAACCGCAGCGACTGCTCGACCGGGTCACCCGCGCCGCTCGCCGCGCCGATCTCGCCAAGCGACCCCCCCGCCAGCGCCTTCTTGACCAATACCCCCTTCCCCAACCGCCCAGCCTCCGCCGCCGCAACCCCCTCCGCCGGATACGCCGGGTTCAGACTCAGCATCACCACGTCCATCGTGCGCGCCGCCAGCATCGCGCCCGCGACCGACTTCGTGGATGCCCCGATCGCGCGCACCTTCCCCTCGCGCTTCAGCGCCTCGAGCGCTCCCGCGCCCCGCCCGATCGCTTCTTCATCCTTCCCGTCCGAGTGCAGCAGCACGACATCCAGCCTGTCCGTGCGCAGTCGGCGCAGCGAGCGCTCCACGCTCGCCCGCACCGCGCCCGCCGAGAAGTCGAACGCCGAGCGCTCCCCGTCGAACTCCTCGCCCGCCTTCGTGCAGATCACCCACTCGTCGCGCCGGCCCGCGAGCAGCGCCCCCAGCCGCTCCTCGCTCACGCCGTACGCCGGCGCCGTATCGATCAGATTGATCCCCACCTCCCGCGCCGTCGCCAGCAGTTCGCACGCCGCCTCGTCCGTCGGCAACTCGAACGCCCCGTGGCGCAGCCCCCGGTTCCGCCCGAGCTTCACCGCGCCCAGCCCAACCACGCTCACCGCGATCCCAGTGCTCCCGAGCGCCCTTAACTCCATGCGACCCCCTCCTCCTCCCACGCCAACGCGCCGAACGCCGGCGCACCCGCGCCCCCATCCCCCCCGCCGCGCGCAGGCGAACCTTCCACCTCTCGCGCTCCCCCGCCGCCCGCCACCGCGCTCACCTCACGCTCCACCATCTCCGCCAGCAGCGGCGCGAATGCCAGCTTCGTCGGCCACGCGAACACCACGTTCCCCGCGCGCCGCACCACCGGCGCATCCGGCCGCGCCCCCGGCGCCCGCCCCTCGGGCAACCCCTCCGCGCGGTCCACGCACAGCGTCGCCCACTGCGCCCCCGACAGATCCACCCACGGGATCACGTCCCCCATCTCCTTCTTCGCGTGCGCGATCTGTGCCTCGCGCGTCCGCTCCACGCCGCTCTCCGCGATCGCGCCCCCCACGTACCACACCGTCCGCCCCTCGCCATCCCGCTGCGACGTCACCGTCGCCCGCGGCAGGGCCGACGCCGTCACGCAGTGCCCCCACACCATCGGCATCGACCCCGCGTCCCCGCGCACCATCACCATGTGCAGCGCCCGGCGCTGCGTCCACGATTCCGCGCCCGCGCCCGATCCACGAACGCCGCGCAGCAACGCTTCATTACCCGCCCCCGCCGCGCACACCGCGCACCTCGCACGAATCTCCGCGCGCTCGCCCCCCGCCCGCTCCAGCCGCACGACGACGCCCTCACCCTCTCGAGCCAGCGTCACCGACCCCGCGCGCGCAACCACGATCCCCTCGCCATCCCCCGCCAGCGCGCGCACCAGCGATGCCGGCTCGATCACCGGCTCCTCCACGCGGTACAGATCAATCCCCCGCGCCGCCGCGCGGAACGCCTCGGGCCGATCCTCCTCGCGCACGCGCTCCACCCCCGTGCGCAGCGCCTTGCTCGCCGCCACGCCCCCGAGGCGCGACACGATCCCCCCCGTCGTCCACAGGAACTGATGGTCGGTCAGCGTGCGCACGGCGCGCAGGTCCGGGTCGCCCTCGCCCGGCCTGCCCTCGAGGCACGCGCGCCACACGCCCGGCATCGCCGCGATCATCGCGCTCGCCCGCGACGCCTCGCCCGTCAGCGCGTACTTCACGCCCCCGTGGATGATCCCCTGCGACGCCAGCGTCTGCCCCGCCCCGATCGGCCCCGCGCTCACCAGCAGCGCGTGCACGCCCCTCGCCCGCAGCCTCCGCCACGCCCACAGCCCGGCGACGCCCGCGCCCACCACGACCACGTCGCACTCGAGCGCTCCGGCCATGCGCCCCCGCTACACGCCCTTCATCGCCGTCCCGAACGCGCCGCCGAACACGATCTCCCCAAGCGCCTTCCTGCCGCGCGCCTCCGTCTCCATCTTCTTCATCTCCGGACCCAACGTGTCCGGGCTCCCCTCGTACCCCACCGCCAGCGCCGTCACCGCCTCGAACCCCGCCGGAATCCCGTACACCTCGCGGCACTTCTGCTGATCGATCCCCGCCATCTGATGCACGCTCAGCCCGCGGCTCGTCGCTTCCATCGTCAGCTGCGCCGCCGCGGCGCCGCAGTCGTAGAGCGCCACCCGGTTTGGCTTCCCGTTCTGCGTGAAGTCGTCCTTCTTCACCATGATCATCAGCGCCGGCGCCCCCTTCGCCCACGCCTGATTCGCCTCAACAAGGCACCCCAGCATCTTCGCGAATCCCGGACCGTCGTCCTTCGTCGCCACGATCAGCCGCCACGGCTGCTCGTTGTACGACGACGCCGCCCACCGCGCCGCCTCCAGCAGCGACTTCAGGTCCGCCCCCGAGACCGCGCGCTCCGAGAACGCCCGAGGCGACCACCGGTCGCGGATCAACTGGTGCACGGGGTGGCTCGTCGCGGCAGGCTTCGGCATCGATCGCTCCTTCGGGGGTCTCCCCCTCGCCCAACGTCCCTTTCGCCGCCGAAGTGCGCCCGATTTCGGACGCTCTCCCGGCTTTTTCGCTTGCCGTCGGGCGACGGGGGGTGTAGACCTATCTATATAGCCTCCGGGCCCGCGCGGCGCCCTCGCGCCCTCCGTTCGAGCGCCGCCCCGCGTCACCGACCTCACCGCTCCCACTCTGGAGACACCGCAAGATGACCGCCCGCACACGACTCCTCGGCATGGCCCTCCTCGCCGGCGCGTTCTCCTCCGCCGCCCTCGCCGCCGGCGCCTCCCTCGTCGCCCGCGACGTCGCCTCGCGCGCATCGCTCGTCGCCCAGGACGGCAAGGAAGTCCTCCGCACCCAGTTCGTCGAACTCAACCTCGCGGCGCTCCCCGCGGCCCAGGCCGATGGCCCCCTCAACGCCGTCGAACTCTCGCTGCACGCCTTCGGCGCCGAACTCCCCATCGTCCTCGACCGCGTCGAGGTCGGCTACGCCGGCGGCCTCACCTACATCGGCCACCTCGCCGACCGCCCGACCGCCTCCGTCATCCTCTCCCGCCACGAAGAAGCCGTCTACGCCGACATCCGCGAACTCGGCGGCGCCATGTGGCAACTCCGATACGCCGGCGAGGGCGTCCACGCCATCAACCTCGCCGATGAGGCCCTGCTCGCCGGCTGCGGCTCAACCGAGCGCGAGTTCCTCCCCGAACTCGGCAACCTCATCCCCCACGAGGGCGGGACCACCGACGGTCCCATCGTCATCGACGTGCTCACGCTCTACACGCCCCTCGCGCGCAACCAGGCCGGCGGCACGAACGGCATGATCGCCACGATGAACGGCTTCATCTCCACCACCAACAACGCCTACATCAACTCCCAGATCAACCAGCGCGTCCGACTCGTCCACCTCGCCGAAACCAACTACGTCGAGGCCACCGGCGGCGGCACGCCCATGGGCACCGACCTCGACCGCCTCCGCTCCAACGGCGACGGCTTCATGGACGAAGTCCATACGCTCCGAAACACCTACGGCGCCGACCTCTGCCACCTCGTCTCCGGCGTCCCCAACGGCGCCTGCGGCATCGCCTACCTCGGCCTCTCCGCCTCCCTCGGCTTCGGCGTCACCGCCCGTTCGTGCGGCTCCTTCACCTACGCCCACGAACTCGGCCACAACATGGGCTGCGCCCACGACCACAACAACGCCGGGTCCAGCACCTTCTGCTACGCCTACGGCTGGCGCTCCACCAACAACCAGTGGCGCACCATCATGTCGTACGACCCCGGCAGCCGCATCTCCTGGTTCTCCAACCCCAACATCACTCTCAGCCTCGGCAACCCCGCCCTCAACTACGTCATCGGCATCTCCGAGGCGGACGGCTGCGGCAACAACACCGCCGCCGACAACAGCCGCACGATGAACCAGACTCAGTTCACCATCGCCTCCTATCGCGCCACGCAGGTCGGCCCCGCCGCGCCCGGCGCCTGCGACCGCCGCGCCCCCGCCCGCAACGCCGGCGGCGGCGGCAGCGGGCCCGCCGGCAGCG
>CAYVSR010000154.1:0-6873 GCA_964453125.1 uncultured Phycisphaeraceae bacterium
AAGGCACGAGCCGCCCCAAGAGCGCCGCCTTCGCATCCGTCGCCGTCATCGCCGAGGCGCCCTACCGCCTGCCCTGGACGCCCGCGCGCAACGTCCTCCGTGCCGCGGCGCTCCCCTGGTTCCTCTGCGGCCCGCTCGCGTTCGCCGCGCTCGGCCTCCGCCTCGGCGTCGGCCCTCGCTGGCGCGGGTTCGATCGCGCCGCCCACGCAGCCGCGCTCAAGGCCCGCGTCCCCACCCTCGTCCTCCACGGCGCCGCCGACGAGGTCTGCCCCATCCAGGACGGCCGCGCCATCGCCCACGCCGCCGGCGCTGAACTCGCCGAGATCCCCCGCGGCCGCCACAACGACCTTTGGGTCGACCCGGCGCTCACCGCCGCCAGCGCCCAAGCAGTCAAAAACTTTCTTGAAGCCCTGTAGTCACCCCCGGCCCCCGCACCCCCCCCCCTGCTCCCCGTTCTCCTTCTGCTTCTTCCATTCCCAACCCAATCTCATCTCTTCTTCTCTTCTCCGCGTCTCTGCGCCTCTGTGGTGAAAAACTCTTACATCCGATCCACAGTCGGTATACCCAACGTCCTGAGCCCGTCCTCCAAGACCCGAGCCGTCAGCGCACAAAGCCGCAGGCGAGCCGATCGCGTCGGCTCTTCCGCCGGCAGCACCGGGCACGCGGTGAAGAACGTCGAGAACGCCCCCGCCAGGTCGTGCAGATACCCGCAGAGCCTGTGCGGCTCGGCGTGCTCCGCGACCGCGCGCACCGCCGCGGGGTAGCGCAGCAACGCCAGCGCGAGTGTCTTTTCAGCCGGATCGGTGACGGCGAAGGCGGGCGGCGCCGCCCGGATGCCCCCGTCCCGAGCTTGCGCTCGGGGCTCCGTTTCGGAAGACGCTGGCATCGACAACGCCGACACATCAATGCCGCGCTCCGCCGCCTTGCGGAAGATGCTCTTCACCCGCACCAGCGCGTACAGCAGGTACGGACCCGTGTCCCCCTCGAACGCCAGCATGCGGTCGAAGTTGAACACGTAGTCCTTCATCCGGTCCGTCGCGAGGTCCACGTACTTGATCGCCGCGATGCCCACGGCGTCCGCGATCGTGCGCCGCTCCGGCGCCGGCAGGTCGGGCGTGCGATCCGTCACCGCCTTCTCCGCGCGCGTCACCGCTTCGTCCAGCAGGTCCTGCAGGCGCACGTTCTCGCCCGAGCGCGTCTTGAACGGCCTGCCGTCGTCGCCCAGCACCGTGCCGAACGCCGCGTGCTCGAGCGCCGCGTCCGTCCCCGCGAAAGGGCCGGTGAGCCGCTTCGCGTACCCCGCCTTCTTCGACGCGGCGAAAACCTGCTTGAAATGCAGGCTCTGGCGCGCGTCCACGGCATAGATCACCCGGTCCGCGCCGATCTTCTGCACACGCCGACGCACACCCGCCAGGTCCGTCGTCGCGTACAGGAACCCGCCGTCAGTCTTCCGCACCAGCAGCGGCTCGGCGATCGCGTACTCATCGAGGCGCACGATCAGCGCCCCCTGCGAGGGCTCGGCCACCTTGCGCGTCTCGAGGTCCGCCACGATCCCCGCGAGTTCCTCGGCGTACGTCGATTCCCCCGCGATCATCGAGGCGTCCACGTTCGCCTTGAGGCGCGCACACACGCCCATGCACTCGGCGATGGTGATGTCCGCGATGCGCTGCCACACGGCGAACACTCCCGGTTCGTGGCGCTGCAGGGCGATCAGCGTCTGGCGCGCGTGGAGGAACTCCTCCTCGGCGCCGCCGACCTGCGCCTCGCACTCCGCCAGCGCCTTGGGGCCCAGCCCATACTTCTTGCAGGCTTCCAGGCCCTTCGCGTCCCGCTCGCACGCGCGCTGGGCGGCCTTGTAATGCTTGTCGAGATCGTCGAGCGTCAGCGATGCGAGCGTGATCACGCCGGCGTCCGCGAGGCGCTTGATGCGCGCCACGACCATCGCGATGGGCAGCCCCCAGTCGCCGAAGTGCGACTGGCGCACCACGGTGTGCCCTAGGCGTTCGTGCACGCGCGCGAGCGCATCGCCGATGACGGTCGATCGCAGGTGCCCGACGTGCATCTGCTTCGCGAGGTTCACGCCGCAGAGATCGACGACGACGGTCTCGCGCGCAACGCCGGACGCGGGCGAACCCGCCGGCGCGATCCCAACCTGCGCCGAATCGAGGGACTCAAGCGCCGCGCCGAGCGCAGCCACGGAAAGCCGGATGTTGATGAACCCCGGCCCCGCGATGGACTCGTTCGTCAGCGCCTCGGCCACGCCCGAGAGATCGAGCCGCGCAACGATCGCCTGCGCCACCTCCCGCGGCGGCTTGCCCAGCGTTTTGGCCAGCCCCATCGCCGCGTTCGACTGGAAATCGCCGAAGCGAGTGTCGCGCGCCGGGCCGAGCAGCGGGTCCGGGTCGGGCGTTCCGGGGGCGAACGCGTCAGGGAACGCCGCGCGGATGGCGAGGATCACCCGCGAGCGGAGCCTCGCGACGGGATCGAATGAGACGGGATTGGCGCTCGGCTCGGGCACAGGGTCGAGTGTACGGCGGAGACCCGCGGGCTTCAGCCCGCGCGACGCTTCGCCCGAAAGCGACACCCGGAAGCGCCCCGAAGAAGAAGCATCGTGGTGCGTCAGCGTCAGCGAGGGAGCCGCGTTCGGAAGAACGCGGATTGCCCGATCGTGCGACTCCGACGCGCACAAGTTCATCCGCGATCTTCCGATCGCGGCTCTTCGCGGCGGCGCGACCGTCGCGTCACACGATCAAACGGAGCCGCGACCGTCAGGGAGCGGTCTCGCGCGGGGCGCGCCGCGCTGGGCAGATGGTGCGATGGAGATACGACGCCCGCGAACTCAACGCTTCGCTCGCGCCTCCGTCTCGTACGGATTTTCCGGGTGCGGGTTGCGCATCGCCTCCGGCACGCTGTTGTCCTGCCCGCACTCGGGGCACACCCGCGCCGGCAGCCCGCGGAGGTCGTACCGGCAGCGACGGCAGCGATCCAGGATGGGTCGCCACGCGCGGACGTTCGGCAGATAGAGCCATGCAATCAGGCACGTCAGCACGAAGGCGCCGATCGTGAGCCACGGCATGAGCATGTTGCTCGTGCCGTACGCGACGGCGGCCGGCGGCAGGTAGACCACCGGGAGCGCGACGAACAGACGCTTGCGGGCCAGCATCATCGCGGGCAGAGGAGCGGTCACAATCCCGACCGCGCCACCGAAGATGAAGGCGATCGGCGCGACGCCCAACCGGAAGCCGTTCAGTGCGCCCAGCATCCCGCCCAGGGCCGGGGCGAGGATCGCTCAGATCCCCGCGGCGTAGAGGGCGCTGAACGTTGGGCGCTCGTCGCGCATGTGCGCAGTGTACGGGCATGCGGTCTGCGGATGCCGCTGTTCCGCGGCCGCACAATGAAAGAACGGCGCGCAGTGATTCTCGCGCGTGCCCGGCCCTGCCGTCCGGGGCGCTTGCTCCGGTCGCTGCCGCTCCCGGCTCTGACCGATGCGCAAAGCGTCGCGCTCGTCGATCACCAAATGTCGCGATCGGCCGCGCGCAACCGCGGCGCTTCTCTGCTCCGCGCCCTCTGCGCGTCCGTGGTGAACCCGCTCAGAACCCGCCGCGGAGCGTCTTCTTCTCGAGATTCTTGGCCTTCTGGGCCTTCTCGCGGAGGCGCCGGAACTCCGGGGTTTCCTTGAGGATCTCGTCGGGGGTGCGGGTGTCGCGTTCGCCGCGCCCGCCGCGCCCGCCGAAGCCGCCGCCGCGACCACCACCACCGCCACCGCCCCCGTAGCCGCCGCGTCCGCCGCCGCCGCCCCCGGGGCCGCCGCGTCCGCCACCACCGCCGGGGCCGCCCTCGGCGGGACCCGCCTCGCGCGCCGGGGCCTCGGTGAGCTGCTTGATAGACAGCGAGATTCGGCGCTTGCCGGGGTCGACGTCGAGCACCTTGACACGGAGCACTTGGTCGGGCTTGAGCACGTCGCCCACGGTGGCCACGCGCTGCCAGGAGAGTTCAGAGATGTGGCACAGCCCCTCGACGCCGGGGCGACCTCGATGAAGGCGCCGAACTCGGCGATCTTGGTGACCCGGCCGGTGACCTCGGCGCCCTTGGCCACGGCCTCGGTCGCCGTCGCGAAGGGGTCGCCCTGGAGCTGCTTGAGCCCCAGTGAAATTTTATTGTTCTCCCAGTCCAGCTTGAGGACGCGGACGTTGATCGTCTGCCCTTCCTTGAGCACCTTGGACGGGTCGCCCACGCGGTCGTACGACATGTCGGAGACATGCAGCAGCCCGTCCACGCCGCCCAGATCAATGAACGCGCCGAACGGCATCAGCTTGCGCACCACGCCCTCGCGCGTCTGGCCCTCGGCCAGTTCTTCGCGCAGCTTCTCGCCCTGCTTGGCCCGCTCTTCCTTCAGCAGATTCCGCCGGGAAAGCACGATGTTTCCCTTGCCGGTGCGCTCGACCTTCTGCACCTCGCAGGTCATCTTCTCGCCGACGAACACGCTCAGGTCTTCGATGCGCCGGGTGTCGATCTGCGAGGCGGGCATGAAGGCGCGGTGGTTGGCGACCTCGAGTTCGAGGCCCCCCTTGTTCACGCCGACGACCCGGGCCTCGACCAACTGGCCCGGTTCGAGCATCTCCCACTCGGCCTTCTGCACTGCGCCGGGACGCGAGCAGATGAACAACTGCTCGCTCGACTCGTAGCGGTCAACAACGACCTCAATATCGTCGCCGGTCTTGGGCAGCGCGTCCTCGGGCCAGCCCATGCGCGGGCAGACGCCCAGTTCCTTGGGGCCGAACTCGATGAAGATGTCGGTGGGCCCGACCGAGACCACCTTGCCGTGCCGGTGCTCGCGCCCCGACCGCACCACCCGCGGCCCGCGCAACTTGGGCTTGGCGCCCGCGTGCAGGGGCTCGTCGTGCGAATGGGCCTCGCGCGCCGCGGCCTTGGCCTGGGCCGCGCGGGACGCGACCGAGTGGGCGTCGGTGGCCTGGGCCAGATCGTCCATGGCCTCGGCGATCTCGCGCTCCATCTCCGCGGTGAGAGAGGCGGGCGTGGCGTCGCCCTCGCCGGCGCCGTGCGCCGGGCTGGGGGAGGCGTTGCCCGCGGGAGAGGGAGGGGTCTGCTGAAGGGGGTCCATGGCGGTCTTTCGGTGATTGGGTCGTCGGTGCGCATGCCGGCGCATGGCCGGAGCGCGTGGGGGGTCGAGTGTACCGCAAGGGGCAAGGGCCCAACGCGCGGGGGTGGCGCCGTCAAGCCGGCAACCGGGGGTGGGGCGCGCCGCGTATAGGGTTCGCTGGCGCGGCATCGGGGGCGTGTTCCGGGTATATCGTGGGCGCGGCCGGCGCCGCAGGGGAACCGCGCGCCGCGCGCGAGGGTCGTATCGGGTTGGGAGCGCGCGGCGAGCCCCCGCGCGCCACGGAATCGGGTCGCGAGCAGCAGCGAGGAAATCGGCATGGCGTCATCCAACGTGTGCTGGGGAATCGAGGTCGGCGCCGGCGCCATCAAGGGCATCAAGCTGGAGCGGTCCGGCGAGAGCGTCCGCGTGGTCGACTGGGTTGTCATCCCCCACAAGAAGCCCCTCAGCACCCCGGATGTCGACCAGGCGGACGCCCTGCGCGTCGGCCTCGGGGCGTTCATCTCCGAGCGAAGCCCCAAGGGGGCGCTGGTCGCCGTCAGCGTGCCCGGCCACATGGGCTTCACCCGCTTCGCCAAGCTCCCCCCGGTGGACCCCAAGAAGGTCCCCGACATCGTGAAGTTCGAGGCCGTCCAGCAGATCCCCTTCCCCATCGAGCAGGTGGAGTGGGACTACCAGCCCTTCCAGAGCCCCGACTCACCCGACATCGAGGTCGGCATCTTCGCGATCACGCGCGAGCGCGTGATGGAGCGCCTGGCGCTGCTGGCGGACGTCAAGATCTCGCCGCGGGTGGTCGCGCTCTCGCCGGTGGCGGTCTACAACGCCCTGGCCTACGACCTGAGTTTCACCGAGAAAACCCCGGGCACGGTCATCCTGGACGTCGGCGCCGTCGCGACCGACCTGATCGTCGCCGACGCCGCGCGCGTCTGGATCCGCACCTTCCCGATCGGCGGGCACCACTTCACCGAGTGCCTCGTGAACGCGTTCAAACTGACCTACGCCAAGGCCGAAAAACTGAAGCGAGAGGTCGAGCAGAGCCAGCACAAGCGCCAGGTGTTCCAGGCGATGCGCCCGGTGTTCGAGGACCTCGCGACCGACGTGCAGCGATCGCTGGCGTACTACCAGCAGCTGCACCCGGAGGCGAAACTGACGCGCCTCGTCGGGCTCGGCGCGACCTTCGGCCTGCCCGGGCTCAAGAAGTTCCTCTCCCAGCGCCTGCAGATTGACGTCGTCCGCCTTGAGCAGTTCCACCAGATCGGCGTCGAGGGCGCCAGCAGCGCCGAGTTCCAGTCGCACGCGCACGAGCTGTGCACGGCCTACGGCTGCGCGCTCCAGGCCCTTGGCCTCGCCCCCATCGACGCCAACCTCGTCCCCGTCTCCGTCGTCCGCGCCGAGATGTGGAAGCGCAAGACCCCCTGGTTCGCCGCCGCGGCGGCGCTCAGCGTCGTCGCCGGCGCCGCGGCATTCGTCAAGCCCGCGCTCGAGGGCCAGTCGATCCCCGCGGCCCGCGCCGAAGCCCAGAACGCCGTGCGTGCCGCCGTCGACCGCGCGAACACGCTCAAAGGCAACTGGACGGAAGTGAACAAGAGCGTGCGCATCGGCAGCGCCGTCGCCAACCTCGCCGGCCTGTTCGAGAACCGCAACGTCGTCGCTCACCTCGCGGACGACCTGGGCCAGATGGTCGGCGCAGCCAACCCGCAGCCGGAGATCCTCGCCGGCGGCGCCGAAGCCGCCAAGATCCCACCTAAAGACTG
>CAYVSR010000155.1:0-6847 GCA_964453125.1 uncultured Phycisphaeraceae bacterium
TGATCGAGATCGCCGAGCACGTACTCGATCGCGTCGGGGTGCGTGTGCGCGTTGTGGTGCAGCACGACCTCCCACGAGCACGACACCTGCCCCGGCCCGTGTTCCGCGTCCGTCACGATCGCGGTCATGGGCACGACGCTCGACTTGTCGTGCGGATACGTCGAGCCGCTCACGGGTGTCACAATCTCGACCTGCGGCGGCGTGTTGTTGGGCGAGATCACCACCGTCTTTGTCGCGAAGGCGCCCAGCGTGTCCGTCACGGTGAGCATCGCGTCGTAGCGCTGGGGGCCGGTTGGCGGCGTCAGCGGCGCCGCGAGCACGCGCAGCTCCCCCACCGAGATGAAGTTCGCCGACCCCCCCGGGTTGCCCACGACGCGGATGTCCGTGCCCGTCACGGGCGTGAACGCGACGGCGAACGTCTCGTACGACAGCGCGCCGCCGTTGTTGCCGGGGTACACCGGCGTGAACGAGAGCCCCTGCACGTCGAGCCACGCCCCCGCTCCCGTGCGCGTCTGCACGCCGATGGAGTCGAACCACCCGCCGTCGCCGAAGTGCTTGCCCTCCTGGAAGATCAGCCCCGTGAACTGGCGCGACTGCGGGAACGACCAGCCGACCCAGTCGATCCCCGTTCCCTGCGCGTTGTTGTGAAAGGTGTCGTACTGGCGCGCCGAATCCTGGTTGCCCACCGGCGGGTAGTCGCCGTCGCGCAGGATCGCCGGGTTCGGGTTGCCCCCGCCCGTGGGGTTGGGCGGATTGAACGAGAGCACCCGCGCGACGAACGCGCCCTGCGCGGTGATGTCCTCGTTGGGCGTGTACGTGTGCGTCGGGTTCGGCGCGCCGGAGACCGCCGTCATGTCGTCGAAATCCCACCGGTACGTCAGCGCCTGCCCCTCCGGGTCGAACGTGCCCGCGCTCGAGAAGCTCACCTGCAGCGGGTACGCCCCGTACCGCGGCGCCGCGTCCGCGCTCACCGCCGGCGGCAGGTTCTGCACGTACGACAGCCGCCGCACCGTCGAGACGCCGAGGTCGTCGTAATTGATGTAGTGCAGATCGCCCGAGACCGGGTCGGCCGCGATGCACACCAACGCGCCCAGCGAGTTGTCGAACGCGCCCACCGCCGTGGGCCGGTCATTCGCGTCGATCGTCAGCGCCCGCACCCAGCCCGCGGCGTAGTCGGCGTGGAAATACCGGCCCTGATACTCCGCCGGGTACGACGTGCCCGTGTACCACGCGCCCGCAACAGACGTAAACCCGCCGAACGGCGCGCCGGTGACCGGCGAGCCCGGAGCGCCCACGCTGGCGACCGTCGCGTTCACGCCGCTGTACGTCCCGGTGCGCGCCGGGCCGGCGCCGTTGTGGAAGTAATCGATGATCGGGCGTACGTGCTCGTGCCGGCGCACGCCCGCGGGGATCTGCTGCGTCCCGTCGCACGGGTTGGGCCACGAGGGCTGCGCGAGCGTGTCCTGCACCAGCAGGTCGCGGAACCTGAAGAACTGCTGCGAGCAACCGCCGACGCCAAACAGCGGGTTGGGCGCGTCGCGGTTGGCCGTGTTCAGCACGGCGTACCCCGTGTTCGACTCCAGCCCTTCGTACAGCGGCCAGCCGAAGTTCGCGCCCGGCGCGGCGCACACGTGGATGTCCTCCCAGCCGTTCCAGCCGACATCGCCGATGTACAGCGTGCCGGGGTCGCCGTCGCCGGGGTTCGCGCTGCCCGTGCCGGGCCTGCGCGTCATTCTGTACGGGTTTCGCAGGCCCATCGCCCATGCGCGCGAGCGGGGCGCACGCGGGTTCGCGGGGTCGTACCACGGGTTGCTCGCCACGCCGTCGCCCGTCGCGGGGTCGATGCGCACCACCTTGCCCGAGAGCGAATCGACCAGCTGCGCGCGAAACGCGCCGACCGCTTCCGCCTGACGAATGATCCCGTCCGCCAGCGCCGTGTTCGACGACCCCGCCTGATTCTGACCCGAATCCACGTTGTCGTACGACGCGCCGTCGCCGCAGGAGGCCATGAGCGTGCCATCCGCCCCGAAGACCAGCGAGCCGATGCCGTGCGACTGGTGGCAGATGGGGAACCCGGTCGAGAGCGACTCGCCGATGAGCACGGTGCGCGACGCGGGGAGCACGGTGCGGAAGCCGGTCGCCGGGTCGCAGGTGTATCGCGTGAGGCGCCCGATGGTGTCGTGGAAATACTCGTTCGTGTTGGGGTTGTAGTTGGGCGTGCCGAACCAGCGCGCGTGGTGGAAGTCCACCACGTACAGCAGGTAGATCCGCCCGTTGGTGAAGAAGTCCGGGTCGACCGCGAAGCCCAGCAGGCCGTAGTCGCGCCAGTCGCCGACCTCCTGCGACAGGTCAATCAAGGGCGCCGAACCCTTCACGCCGTTCTCGACGTTCCAGACGCGCCCGCCCTTCTCCCACACGAACACGCGGTTGTCCGCGCCCGGCGCGGCGCTGGGCGGCGCGAACGCCACCCCCACCGCCTGGTTCCAGCCGGAGGCGATCGGCGCCGAGACGAAGTTCGGCGGCAGGGCCAACGCCGGCGCGCCCGCAATCGCGAGCGCCGTGAGCCCGATCGCGCCGCGGAACACGTGAACAACGGAACAGCGGATCGAACGCATCGGCTCTCCTCGGGTCAACCCAGGTCCCGCGCACCGGCGCGTGCGACCGCTTCAAGGTACGGCGTCCGCGCGGCGGGTCAAGGGTTATTCGGCGCGCTGCGTGGCGGACATCACCAAGAGCGTGTGGTCCGCGCGCCGGAGGGCGAACCCTGGGCCCGTCACCGCGACTTCTTGGCCGGCCGCAGGGGCTTCGTGGCCGACGGCGCACTCTCCGCAACCGTGCGCTCGATAGACTCCTCGCAGGAGATCAAGCCATGCGAACCGCACGGATTCTCGTGTTCACCGTTGTCTGGTCGGGCGCCGCGCTTCTCACGCTCGACCGGGCCCACGGTCGGCCCCACTCGCCCGCCGCCGTCTCCAAGCACACTGATGACGAGCAGGCGATCCGGCTCGTCTTTGAAAGTTTGACGGCGGCTTGGGCGCGAGGCGACGGCGCCGGGTTCGCCGCGGCGTTCTCCACCAATGCGCGGTTTGTCAACATCGACGGGCTGGCGCTCGCCGGACGAGCGGAGATCGAGAAGCATCACACCGCCCTCTTCGCCGGGCCGTACAAGGGCACGCACGCCATCATCGCGGCGACAGACATCCGCTTCCTCAAGTCGGATGTCGCGATCGTCGCGGTTTCCGCCGCCATGCTGCCTCCCGACGCCCCAGAAGCCGCAGCGGAGGCGGCCAAGACCCAACCGCCCTTCGTCATCACCTGCACGCTCGCGCGAGACGAGCGGCGCTGGGCCATCGAATCGTTTCAGAACACGAGGAAGCCAGCGCCAGGCGCACCGCCGGACAAGCCCTGACCGTCACGCCGATCGCGGCGGCGAGCGCAGCGCCAGCAGCATCTCCGTCGTCGACGCCCGGAAACCGCACGACGCGAACAGCGCCCGCGCCGATTCGTTCGCCTGCGCCGACTCCAGCCGGATCCGCCCCACCCCGATCGCGCGCAGCCCCTCCACCGCGCCCGACACCAGCGAACGCGCCACGCCGCGACGGCGCCACTGCGGCTCGACCCACACGTCGTGGATCCAGCCCGATTCGGGGATCCAGTAGATCGGGACCTCCGGCTCAACCGTGCACACGCAGTAGCCCACCACGCGCCCCTCGTGCGCCGCGACGAGGTAGACGGAGCGCGGGTCCGCCGCACGCTCCGGCAGCCAGCGCTCGTAGCGCTCGATGACATCGGGCCGGAAGGTGAAGCGGTCTGCATCCAGCGCGGCATGCAGATCGCAGATCTGGCGCACCAGCGCGAGCGTGCCGGGCACGTCCGCGTTGGTCGCGCGGCGCACCACGGGCGCCGCGCCCGGCGCGGGCCGGTCTTCGAGGCGCTTCTCGAGCAGCGCCCGCACGCGCGGCCAGTCCTCCTGCGTGACGCTGAAAAACGCGGAGTCGCGCAAGAAGCCGTCCGCCCGGATGCGGTGCCTCCGCAGCACGCCCTCGAACGACGCCCCGATGCCCGCGATCCCCCGTCGGCTGTGCGCGTTCCGCGCATCGCACTTGAGCGTCACGCGCACGCACTTCTCGACCTCGAACGCGTGGCGGAGCAGCATGATCTTGCACTCGGGGTTGATGCGCGTGCCGCGGGCCCTAGGGGCGTACCACGTGCTCCCGATCTCGACCGAGCGGTTCGCGGGGTCGATATCCATGAACGAGGTCGAGCCGACCACCGCGCCCGTCGCGCTCTCAGTCACGAGAAACACCCGGTTCTTCGGGTTCCCGCGCAGCGGCTCGAGCCACGCCCGAAACCCCCCCACCGACCACGGCGTCGGCTCGGCCAGGAAGTACTTGAACGTGTCGGGAGGCGTGACGGCGAAGAGCGCCGGGATGTCGGCGTCGGTCAGCGGGCGGAGCGTGGCGAAGCGGCCGGATAGAGTGGGGATTGGCCAGGACATGGTGGCGAATAGCGTAGTCGAGCCCGTTCGGTGTGCGAGCCGCGACTCGCGGCAACCCCGGTACAGTTCGGCTCCATGCGCCTCCGACTGACAACCCACGCGCAAACCGCGATCGACGAGCGGGGCATCGACCTCGCATGGGTCGAACGAACGATCGATGACCCCGCACGCACCGACACGCCCGGCGACGGCACAACTCACTTTCTCGCGCCGATCCCCGAGCGCGGAGGTCGCGTCCTGCGCGTGATCACCCGGTCGGGCTCAAGCCCGCCTATGGTTATCACGATGTTCTTTGACCGCCGCGTGGAAGGGCTCGAACGATGAAGCTGAAGATCGACGAGGAAAGCGACGCCCTCTACCTCCGCCTCAACGAGGAGGCCGTCGTCGAATCAGAGGAAGTCGAGCCCGGGGTCATCCTCGATTACGACGCCGCAGGCAGGGTGGTCGGCATCGAGATGCTCAACATGAGCGAACGCGTCGGCGCCGGCGGCGTGAAGTCGCTGGTGGTGCAGACGAACTGACCACTGCGAATGCCGTTCGGTACACTCGGGCCATGCCAGAGGGCGGGGACAACTCGGCGGCGCTCGCGGCGTTGGAGAAATTCGTCGTGGACAACGACGAACTGCTCGCGTTAGAAGAGCGCATTGGTCGGTTCAACATCTTCGACGCGCTGGGCGTGGCGCGGGCTGAGATACGGCACTCCAACTTTCTCGCTTGGTTGCTTGACCCTGCGGAATCGCATGGACAGGGCGACCTCTTCCTGAAAGCCGTGCTCATGGACATGCTGAAGCGCGCGCCGCGTGACCTTCGTCCCATGAGCCCGGTGGAGCTCGACGGGGTAACGCTGGCCGAAGTGGACATCCGTCGTGAATGGAGGAGCATCGATCTTCTGATCGAGTCCTACTCGCCGCGTTTCGTGGTCGCCATTGAGAACAAGGTCGACAGCGATGAACATTCCGACCAACTGCAGCGATATGAATCGATCGTGCGATCTGTCGCGCAAGACGGCCCTTCTCCGCTTTTCGTCTTTCTCACTCCCCGAGGCGAGGCGGCTTCTGACAGCGATTGGGTCTCCTACTCCTACCAGGCGCTCCATCACACGCTTTCCCGAGTAGCGGAGACGAACAAGGGCAGTCTTGGTCAGGATGTGGCGGGCTTTCTGGAGCACTACCTACGACTAATAGGAACGCGATTTATGGACGACGCCAAGATCGTTGCCCTGTGCCGACACATCTACAAGACCCATAGAAGCGCGATCGACTTGATCGTCGAGCACGCTTCCGGCGGGAACCCGATCCTCGATGCGCTGCGAGACCAGCTCGGCGCGATGCCCGCCGAATGGATGATTCTCAGCGAGTCGCGAGCGCGACTCGACTTGCTGCCGGCGTCCTGGGCGCACTGGGTGCCGGATGAATGCGGATTGCCGAACTTCCATCCTAAGTTCTGGCTTCGCTTCTGGTTTCATGTGCAGGCGGGGCGCTGCTACATGGTGTTCGAGGTTGGGCCGACCCGTGACCCAAGTCTTCGCAAGGATGTCATTGAGCTTCTTGCTCGCGATCCGGACAAGTTCGGTCTGAAGAAGCCAAAGAGCATCACCGGCACATGGACGCGACTCCGCCGGGAAACCATCGCCGAGTGGAGCGTTGAAGACGACCTTGAAGCCAGCGCCATTGAAGGTATTGTCACGAAGGCTCAGACAGCGCTCCGGACTGCGACAGCACGGCTCTCTGGAGTTCGAGAGGCGCTGGATCCCGTGTTGCGGGAGTTCGCGAAGGCGGGCCGCACCACTTCGATTCAGTGAATCGCAAAAACAAGCCGCGATCTGGCGATCACGGCCTGCCTGAAGAATGCCTGGTGTGTCTTCGAGTCCGCGCGTCACCCCTTCGCCATCTTCTCCGCCTTCGCCCGCGCATCATCCAGCGTGCCGACGTACATGAACGCGGATTCCGGCAGGTCGTCGCCCTCGCCGTCGCACAGGCGCTCGAACGAGTCGATCGTCTGCTCCAGCGTGGTCGCCACGCCGGGGAAGCCGGTGAACACCTCGGCGACGTAGAACGGCTGGCTGAGGAAGCGCTCGATCTTGCGCGCCCGCTGCACCGTCCGCTTGTCGTCTTCCGACAGCTCGTCGATGCCCAGGATCGCGATGATGTCCTGCAGGTCCTTGTAGCGCTGCAGGATCACCTGCACCCGGCGGCTCACCTTGTAGTGGCGCTCGCCGATGATGCCCGGGTCCAGAATGCGCGACGTCGACGCCAGCGGGTCCACGGCGGGGTAGATGCCCTTGTCCGCGATGCCGCGGCTGAGCACGACGAACGCGTCGAGGTGGCCGAACGAGGTGGCGGGCGCGGG
>CAYVSR010000156.1:0-6832 GCA_964453125.1 uncultured Phycisphaeraceae bacterium
ATCAAGTGCCCGATGATGATCGCCCACGGCCTCAACGAACCGCGCGTGCCCGTCGGCGAGGCCATGCAGCTCGCCGTCGCCCTGCATAAGCGCGGCGACGACCCGGAACTGCTGTTCTTCCCCGACGAGGGCCACGGCTTCGCCAAGCTCGAGAACCGCATCATCTTCAACGAGCGGATGGTGAAGTTCCTCGACAAGCACATCGGCGCCGGTTCGAAGTGACCGGGAACGCCCGCTCGCGCTGACGCCGCGACCACCTGACCACCCGACCCCGCGGCCGCCCGCGGGGTTTTTCATGAGCCGCGCGGCCCGGTGCGCGCACGAGAAAGGCCGGTCCGCGCGGACCGGCCCTGACGTTGCATTTGGTTGCCGTCGGTCGATCAGCGCCGGCGACGGAGACCGAGTCCGGCGAGGCCGGCGAGGCCGAGGCCCGCGGCGGTGGGCAGCGGGACGACGTCGATCTCGAAGTTGTACGTCGTGCTCGCGCCGCCGAAGCCGAGGGTCACGTTGTCAACGGCGCCCGAGAAGTTGCCCGCCCAGCCGGAGCCGACGCCGAAGGACATGCCGAAGACCACGCTGTTGGCGGAGAAAACGAGGCCGCCGGAGAACGAGGCGCCGGCGATCCACTCCTGAAGATTGGTGTCGTACTGCTCGATGGTCGTGCCGGGCGAGAAGCGGCGCTGCCAGAGGTCGGCGGACTGTCCGGCGCCGTTGTAGTTGAAGATGTCGGTGGTGTGCCAGGTGTCGTTGGCGAGGGTGGCGCCGTTGTAGGTCTGCTCGAAGATGAGGAATCCCCGGTCGGTCGCGGTGTTCAGGTCGCCGTCCGAGTCGACGTAGAGGCGCATTGCCGGCATCTGGAGGGAGGGATTGGTCGAGGCCGAATCGCGGTACCAGTCGTAGCCGAAGGAGTCGAGATTGCCGAGGGTCTTGCCCGTCGTGTTGCTGAAGAAGATCTCGAAGTCGGCCTTCGAGGTGGAGCCGTCGATGGTGTTGAAGTACGCCGAGCCGTTGCCGGAGCGGGCGTAGTTGGTGGTGATGCCCGCGGTGGAGCCGGAGCGGACGTTGCGCCGCAGCCAGGTGTCGGCGACGACCGCGTCGCCCTGGGTGGCGCCGGCGACCGCGGTGGTCAGCGAACCGGCGGGGTTGGTGACGACGACGGTGGGCCGGGCCGAGGCCGCAGCGCACAAACCGGCGAACGAAGCCGCCACGATGGCGGTGGTCGAAAGGACCTTCATTTTTTCACATCCTCCTCTGGTGTCCGTCCACACAAATGGGCCAAGCGGGGACGATCCCCAGCAACCCTTGAGGGGGGATCGTACTGCCTTAAAGGGGGGCAGCCAGCCTTTGGCGAGCGGGAACACTATTTTTTTCGGACGGGATCGATCTCGCGGAGATAGGACCACGAGAACAGGCCGGTGTCGTGGCCGTCGGAGAAGCGGATTCGGATCGCGTAATTGCCGACCATCTCGGCGTCCAGGGCCGTGAGCGGGGCGCCGGTGGCGTTCACCGCGGAGGCGGGGAGCACGGCGAGGGGATTCGAGGCAAGGTCCTCGCGGAGTTGGCGGGCCTCGGCGGAGGGGGACATCCGGCGCAGGTAGGCGATGGTGAAGTACGAGGAGGAGCCGTCCGCCCATTCGACGGTCAGCCCGCGGTCTTTCTTGAGGTCGAGCGCTTTGGGCGGGGCGTCGACGCGTCCGGAAACGGGGCTCGGCGGGGTGGGCTCGTGAGGGGCGGGCATTTCGATAGGGTAGAGCGCGAACCCGCCCCTGCGGGCGTCGTCTATGAGGGTGAAGACATGGCGTACCGGATGCTGATGGCTGCGGCGGCGTGGGTGAGCGTGGCGGTCGCCGCGGGCGGCGCCGTGCTCAAGCCTCTGGCCCACGTGGAGGTTCGGGGGACAGGGCCGGTCGCGATGGTGCTGATCCCCGGGTACCTGTTCGATTGGACGGTGTGGTCGGACTTCATGGACCGGAACAAGGACCGCTACACGATGTACGCGGTGACGCTGCCGGGCTTCGGGGGTTCGGACCCGCCGGATCGCCAGCCGGACGAGCAGATGATCCCGTGGATGGACAGCGCGACGGAGTCGATCGCGAGGCTGATCGATGAGCGCGGGCTGAAGGACGCGGTGGTGATGGGGCACTCGCTGGGGGGCCACATCGCGCTGCGCCTCGGGTTTGAGTGGCAGGACAAGGTGGCGAAGGTGGTGACGGTGGACGGGCTGCCGGCGTACATGATCGGCAGCACGCCGCTGAGCCCCGGTCAGCGGGCGCTGGCGGTGAACCGTGAACTGGCGCCGAAGTTCCGCTCCGTGACGGAGGACCAGTGGCGCGAGCAGCTGGGGGCGATGGTCTCGGGGATGGTGACGCGGCGCGACGACGTGGCGCGTCTGACGGAAGTCGCGGGGAAGACGTCTCGTCACGCGGCGGTGGAGTACTACCTCGAGCTGGTGAAGTCGGACATCACGCCCTGGCTGTTCAAGCTGAAGCGCCCGGCGCTGGCGATCGCGTCGGCGCCGAACCCGAACGAGCAGACGGCGGAGACGGTGCAGAAGATCAAGGCGTCGTGGCGCGACCAGTTGAGCGCGGCGGATGGGGCGCAGGTGGTGTTCTTCGAGGGGTCGCGCCAGTTCGTCATGTTCGACATGCCGGAGGAGTTCGACCAGACGCTTGCAGATTTCCTGGAGGGCAAGCGGGTGCAAGGGACGGTGCACAAGGCGAAAGGCCTGGAGCGGGGCGGCCCCTTGCAGGAGCCGACGCCGGCGGAGATGCCCGGGGGCGTGGCGCCCGGCGCGACGGACAAGACGAAGCCGAGGCTGCTGCTGCCGCCGTCGCCCAAGCCGGGAACGACGCCGTGAGCGGTTCGGTGGGCGCGGGCGACGGGATGCAATTCGCTGACAGGCTGGCGAAGGCGGTGGACCGGGTCGGTTCGTGCGCGTGCGTGGGGCTGGACCCGGTGATCGATCGGCTGCCGCGGGGGTTGGCGCCGGCGGACGCGAGAGACCGCGCGGCGTGCGCCGGGGCGATCGAGCGGTTCTCGATGGGCGTGCTGGAAGCGGTGTCGGGGATCGCCGGGGTTGTGAAACCGCAGAGCGCGTGCTTCGAGCAGCACGGCTGGGAGGGCGTGAGGGCGCTGGAGCGGGTGTGCGCGGCGGCGCGCGAGCGGGGGATGGTGGTCATCCTGGACGTCAAGCGGGGCGACATCGGGGTGACGGCGGAGCGGTACGCGGACGCGGCGTTCGGGGGAATGGGGGCGGACGCGATGACCGCGAGCGCGTTCATGGGGCTCGACACGCTCGAGCCGCTGCTGGGGTGGGCGGCGCGCGCGGGCGAGACCCGTGCCGGTCGCGGCGTGTTCGCGCTGGTGCGGACCTCGAACCCGGGGAGCGACGCGGTGCAATCGCTGCGACTCGAGACGGGCGACACGGTGGCCGAGCGCGTGGCGCGAGAGGTCGCGGCGCTGGGAGATGGGTTCCTGGGCGAGCACGGGTGGTCGAGCCTTGGGGCGGTGGTGGCGGCGACGAAACCGGCGGATGCGGAGCGGTTGCGGTCGCTGATGCCCCATCAGCCTCTGCTCGTGCCGGGGTGGGGCGCGCAGGGCGGCTCGCCAGAGACGGTGCGCGGGCTGCTAGCGCCGGCCGGGGGTGGGGGCGCGTTCCGTGGGGCGGTGGTGAGCGCGAGCCGGTCGGTGATCTATCCCGAGGCGAGCGCGGGCGAGACGTGGGAGAGCGCGGTGCGCTCGGCGGCGCTGCGATTCGCCGACGAACTGATGTCGATCGGCTAGGCGGCGCGAGCCCGGTCGCGGGGCGCGAGCCGAGACGCCGCCACGCGGTACGCGAGTGCGAGCGCGAAGCAGAGGGTGAGGAGCCCGGCCCCGACGAGGCCCGCGTGGTTGACGCGCCGGCCGGCGGCGCCGTCGATGTCGCCGACGCGCTTGCCCCACGATTCGGACTCGAGCAGTGTGCGTGTCTCTCGCAGGACGGCGCCGAGTTCCTGCAGCGCGCCCCGGGCATCGGCCACGGACGCGCCCTGAGGGCCGCCGGCGTCGGGGTCGAGCGTCGACGCGAGGCGTTCGAGCGAGGCGAGCGCGTCGCGGAGGGCGGCGGCGGTGGTTGCGGCGTCGGCGGCAAGCGGGCCGGCGCCTGCTGCAGTGGCGCGGATGTCGGCGACGGCGGCGCGCACGTCCCCGGTCGCGATGTTGAGATCGCCCAGGATGGCCTCGCGCTCCTGGGCGAGGATTTCCGCTGCGCCGGTGAGCGCCTTGCTCCGCTCGACCGCGATGGTCTCGGGCAGGGAGTCGATCTTGGAGGCGAGGAGCGAGAGCGAGTCGGAAAGGCGTTCGAGGCGCTCGGAAGCCTTCGCGACCTCGGGCTGGTTGAGCGAGTTGTAGACCAGGAGTTCGGCCTGGGCCTCGACGAGCAGGGGCATGCGCTGGGCGACGTAGAGGGCGCGCTCGCCCAAGAGGCGGATCTCATCGGCCGCGCGGGTGGCCTCGTTGATCGGTGCGAGCATCGAGAGGCCGCCGGGCGAGCCGACGTCGCCCAGCGAGGAGTTCTGGCGGAAGCGCGCGAAGTTGTCGACCTGCACGAAGCCGAGGTAGCGCTGGTTGGGGTTGTCCACGAGCCACTGCTCGATGGCGTCGCGGAGTTCGCCGAGTTGCGCCTCGGTGAAGACGCGCGCGGCGAGCGCCCAGACGTCGGCGTCCAGCCGGTCGTACGCCTCTTCGAGAATGGAGGCGTGCTCGGCGAAGACCTCGACCGCCGCACCGCGGGTGTAGATCTCGCGCTCGACCGTGACCTGCACCGCGAGGTCGAGGAGGGCGACCTCGGAATTCGGTCGGGCGGCGATGGCGTAGATGGACGCGGCGCCGTAGGCCTTTCGCCCTTGCGCGACGGCGCGGGCTCGTGGGGTCTCGACCCGGCGTTTGAGATCGTCGAGGGCCTGGTTGCAGATCTCGGTGTAGCGATCGGCGAAGGCGCGGACGAGTGAGGAGAGTTCGGCCTGGGTGAGTCGGGGCTTGCCGTCGGGCCCGAGGGCCTGGATGGAGCCGGCGCCCGGGTCCGCCGCGCGGGGCCTTTCGGTCTGGAAGCAGCCGGTCGCCGCGAGGAGGGTGGCGGCGAGGGCGGTCGCGAGCGTGCGGGACGCGAGAGGTCTCACGCGGCGCATGATACGGGGCGGCCGGAGGCGGCCCGTCGGCGGCGCGCGTTCGCGCGGCGCGGGAGGTGGGTACGGCGTTCGCGCGGCGAAAGGTTCTCGCCAGGCTGGCGAGGCCGCGGCGGTCGGGGACCACGAGCGCCGGCGAGCGCGGCGGAAGGTTGCGGCAGCGTGGTCGGGGGCGCGCCGCGACAGGCGTCCGTCGGGCGCGCGGCCACGGCGCGCAAAGGGGTTGCGCGCGAGCGTCGAGCTGGCGACGGCGCGGGCCATCCGCGCGTGACCTCGCGGCGCCGGTCTTGCTGAGATGACCCGTGGAGGGGAGCGCGTGCGGCGGCGTGGGTTGTGCCGTCGTGTGCCGCGGATCGCTCTCGACGCGTGGCTGGTTGAGATCCTGTGCTGCCAACGCTTCGCCCCCGGCAGGGGGCATCCCCGGGTAGCGGGGCGTGAGCGCCGACGAGTGGAGGAGGTCCCGTGGCGCGTTCGCGCGCGCCGCGGGGCGTTGGAGGGGGGGCGGCGCACGCCGGGCCAAGACGCCCGCGCGGGGACGTCGTATGTTCGTTCGGTAGGGCGTGCGGCGCATGCGCGGCGCCGACGGGCTTCCAGCAAAGCGCGGTGGCCCAAGGTGTCGGACACCTGCCCATCGCTCGCGGGCCGTCGTGCGATCGCCCCAGCGGGGCGAGAGAGCATTGCCACGGGCCGCGACGCGCTTCGCGACGCGAGCCCGTGGACAGAGCGGTCGAGTGGGAAGCGCCCCAGCGGGGCGCTGGAGTGCTTGGGGCTGATATGTGGCATGCGATTCCGCCGCTCCGTTGGAGCGGTTGCGCGAACGCGGCGCTGTCCACGGGCGCGCGGCGAAGCGCCGCGGCCCGTGGCAACGGTCTTGGGCCCCGCTGGGGCCGCGCCGCCAAGTGGGCGTTCGGCTACTCGGCGGCTGAGGCGGAGATCCGTTGGCGGGCGAATTCAACGAACGCGGTGGCGTGCTCGGCACGATCGAACGCGGACTTAGGCACGATGTCGAATCCGCCGAGGCGGGAGCGGCGCAGGAAGGCGATGTGCGTGGGCGACTCGCGCACCGCTTCAAAGCCGTTCCAAGGAACGAGGACGTCGTATGCGCGGCATTGCACACGGAGGCCGCTGTCGTCCAGCGTGACTTTGCGCGGGCCGAAGACGTGATCATCCAGCGGCGCCGCCTCGCTATAGCTGCTGGTTTGGGAACGCAACAGCGCGCTCTTGCCATAGGCCGCGTACGTCTTGAAGAGCGCCGAGCAGAGCAACGCGTCGCCGATCAAGACAATTCCGCCGAGCATCTTCGCTTCATTCCACATAAACAGGACACCAACTCCGGCGAGGAGGGCGGCGAGAATCGCGTAGCCGAGCACGGCGGCGCGAGTGTTCCGGATTCTCGCGTGAGCTGAGGTCGTCTCGATCGATCGCGGGAGCCAGAACCCGAGCCAAGCGCGATAGTCGTCGTGGCGGCAATCGAATTCGACGGTCACGGGCCCGGAAGCGGTCATCGCGCCTCTCACATCGGCTTCTTCTCAATCGTCGCGTCGTACACGGAGAGGAGTTTCTCCTTGTCGAACACCATCTCCTGGCGGGAGAGACCGACGACGTCGTACTCGGTCGTGAGTTCGATCGCGTCGACGGGGCAGGCTTCCTCGCACATGCCGCAGAAGATG
>CAYVSR010000157.1:0-6818 GCA_964453125.1 uncultured Phycisphaeraceae bacterium
GGGTGTGATCGGCTCCGTGTTCATGCGCTCGTTTGTTGCAGACGACCCGCAAGCCGCCGGCGCGATGGGCGCCGCGATGGGCCCCGAGACCATCGCGCTCAACGGCGTCACGGCGCTCGTGGCAGTCCTCGCAGTCTGCGCCGGCGCCTCGCTCGTTCGCAGATCGGCGCGCGCCCCGGGCCTCGCGCGTCTCTGGGCCTGGGCCAAGATCGTCACCGTCGTGCTCGCCGGAGCGTGGACGGCGTGGATCCAGCGCCAGACGTTCCTCTCGATGGCCGGCTCGCAGGGCGCGGCGCCCGGCGCGTCGGGCATGTTCGCGGAGATCGTGCCCCTCGTGACGCTCGCGTTCACCATCGCGTGGGGCTGGGCCCTCCCCATCGTGACGCTCTGCATGCTCGCCACCAAGCGCGCCCGCGCCGAAGTCGCGACGTGGGCAAGCCCGCCCCGCGCGAACGCCTGAGCCACGCCCATGCGCTGCACCGCCTGCCAATACCCCCTCTGGAACATCCGCCCGCCCGCGCCCGGCGCCAACGCCGCCCGCCACTGCCCCGAGTGCGGCGCCCCGTTCAAGCCCTCCGACTTCGAGTTCGTTCTCAACTCCGTCCGCTTCTGCTGCCCGCACTGCAACCAGGAGTACTACGGCACCGGCGACAAGGGCCACCTCGTGCCGCCGGAGTTCGACTGCGTCAAGTGCGCCAAGCGCATCTCGATGGACGAGATGGTCCTGGCGCCGACCGAGGGCGTGAGCGAGCAGCAGACGCAGGTCGAACTGAACCCGTGGCTGGGCCGGAAGCGCTGGCGGACGAGCGCGGCGTGGTTCAAGACCATCTGGATGTCGCTCTTCTCGCCGGTGCGCCTGGCGCGCATCACGCCGGCCGACTCCTCCATCTGGCAGGCGCTCTGGTTCGGCTGGCGCACGAACTTCCTCTATTCCCTCCTCGGCTTCGCCCCGTTCATGCTGCTCCCGCTCTTCGGTGTATTCGGCGCCAGCGCCGTGATGCCCGCCCCGGGCGGCGGCCCCGGCGCCGGCGCCGTCGCGTCGGTGATCGCCGGACTCGCGGCGAGCCTCGTCGGCTGGGCGGTGATCATCCTGCTCGCGCTCGGCGCGTGGGGGCTCTCCGCGCACGCGATCCTGCGCCTCACAGGCCAGACACGCCACCCGCTGGGGCGCACGATGCAGACGCTCTTCTACGCCTCGGGCGCCAACATCGCCAGCGGCGTGCCCTGCATCGGGACATACGCGGCGCCGATCGGCTGGGGCTGGAGCGCCGTGAGCGGCGCGCTCATGCTGCGCGAGACCCAGGGCGTGAAGGGCGTGCGCGCGTCGTTCGCCGCGGCGACCGGACCCGCGATCGCGATGATCATCATCGTCGGCGCGGTGTTCGCGTTCGTCTTCGGCGCCATGCGAATGAGCACAAGCGTGGTCCGGTCCATGGGCCCGGGCGCGCTGGTCGACGCGCGCGAGACCTACTTCACGACCAACGGCCGCTGGCCCGCGCACCCCGTCGAACTCCTGGGCATGGGCGCGGGCGGCGGCGTCGCAGGCTTCAACTTCACCGCGATGCGCCAGGGATCCGTCACCGACGGGAGCACGCTCGGCGCGGGCGGGCACAACCTCCAGTTCGGGTTCCCCACCGCCGGGGCCGCTCGGACCGCGGCCATCGCCGCCGCCGTCGCCGAGATCCCCACCGGCGCAACCGCGCACCGCGTGGGCGACATCGTCTTCCTTGACGTCTTCAGCGCGGGCCCGCCCTCGGGCGCCGTCGAGCCCCGATGGATGATGATCGTGCACGCGGACCCCGCGTCCAACCCCCCGCCGCGAACGATCGAGGTCTTCCTGAGCGACGGCGCCGCACTCAGTCTTTCGGCCGCCGAGTTCCCCGAGGCGCTCGCGGCGGAGAACGCGGCGCGCGAGGCCCGGGGTCTTGTGCCCGTGCCCGATCCCGCTACGATCCTCGGCCCCGCGCCCGTCCCCGTCGTCCCGTTCACGCCAGGCGACCCCGACGCCGAGTACGTCGACGACAGCGAAACCGGGGACGCGCCCCCGGACGCGCCGCCCCCAGCCACGCCCTGAACCGGCCGCGCTGGCTCGCCGCCTACACTCGCCCCCATGCCCGAAGGGCCACGAAGCCGCCGTCCGTCCTCCAACAAGCCCGGCCGCCCCGGTGAGCGGCCCGGCGGTCGCGCCGGCCCGCCTCGCGGCAAGCCCGGCTCCGGTCCGCCCCGCGGCAGACCCGGCGCGGGCCCGCCCCGCGCCGGTCGCCCCTCCTTCAACTCGCGCGGCCCTATCCGTCCCGGGCGCGGCCCCGGCGCCCGACCCGCACCCCCGCCTCCCGGCGAGCGGGTGGACTTCGCGCGAGAGACCGCGCTGCAGCGCATCGCCGCGCAGGCGCGGGTGTTCCCCGACCTCGATATCGCCCCGCTCGACACGTCGTCGCTCTCGCCGCTGGACGCCGCGTTCGCGCACGCGGTGTACGACTCGGTCATCCGTCGCTGGCTGACGCTCGAGTGGGTGATCTCGCTGCGCCTCGAAGAGGGCCAGTGGGACCGGCTCGAATCGAAGATGAAGTCGTGCCTGCTGGTGGGCGCGGCGCAGATCCTGTTCATGGACCGCGTGCCCGTGCACGCCGCGGTCGACGGCTGCGTGCGCTGGGCCAAGCGCAGCATCCGCGAGGGCGCGGGCGCGATGGTGAACGCCATCCTGCGCCGCACCGCCGAGATGGTCGCGCGCGACAGCGAGGGGCGCGCCCTCCGCAACGCCCGCTGGGAGGACCGCCGCGAGGAGATTCCCCTCGAGGACGGCGCCTCCCTCGCGCTGGTCGACGGCGTGATGCCCGCCGACCCCCTCCAGCGCCTCGCCGCCGCCACCAGCCACCCCGTCAACCTGCTGCGCGCCCTCTCGCGCACGATGCCCATGCGCGACGTCCGCACCCTCGCGCTCCACGGCGTGGCCCGGCCCCCCACCATCCTCAACACCGCGCACATGCGCCGCGACCTCGAGCACACCGGCGGACTGCCGCTGACGCCCGACCTCGCCGCGGCGCACGAGTCCCCCGGCCACCACGTGTGGAAGGGCTCGCACGAGCAGCTGGTCGCGCTGTTCGCGTCCCGCAACGACGTGTGGGTGCAGGACCCCGCCTCGTCCCTCGCCGTGCAGAGCGCCAGCGACCTGACGCCCGGCCTGGTGATCGACCTCTGCGCCGGGCAAGGCACCAAGACGCGCCAGCTGGCGTACACCTTCCCAGAGGCGAAGATCATCGCGACCGAGATCAACGAGCAGCGCCGCCAGACGCTGGCGCGCGTGTTCGAGGGGCACCCGCGCGTGACAGTCATCCCGTTCGCGGACCTGGGGCAGTGGAACGAGAAGGCCGACCTCGTGCTGATCGACGCCCCCTGCACCAACACCGGCGTGCTCGCCCGGCGCGCCGAGGCCCGCTACCGCTTCGACGACGCGCGCTCGAAGGAACTCGCCGGCGTGCAGCGACAGATCGTCGCCGACGCGGTGCGGTTGCTCGCGCCCGGCGGCAAGCGCGGCGTCGCTGGCGCCGCGCAGCGCGGGCGCATGCTCTACTCCACCTGCAGCCTCGACCCGCTCGAGAACGAAGAGATCATCGCCTGGGCGGACCGCTGGCACTCCCTCCCGCCCACGCGCGTCAACCGTCGCGCCCCCCGCGGCGGGCCGGGCGAGCCCCCCGAGCGCTATTCCGACGGCTCGTTCGCCGCGCTGCTGGGCTGAGCCGCGCCGCCCCACCGCGTGCTGCGCGGACGGTAGACTCTCCCCTCCCAATCGCGGGGCGGTCAGCCCCGAGCGCCACGAGCGACACGCCGCGCCATGAACCTCGCCGACATCCTCACGCTCGACTGCATCAAGGCGCCGCTCGTCGCGACCGACAAGAAGGGCGCGATCTTTGAGTTGGTCGATGCCCTCGCCAGCGCGGGCAAGGTCTCCGACCCGGTCGCCCTCAAGGACGCCGTCTGGTCGCGCGAGCAGGTGCGAACCACCGGCATCGGGCACGGGCTCGCCATCCCCCACGGCAAGTGCACGAACATCCCGCGCCTGGCCATGGCCATCGGCAAGCCCGCCGCGCCGATGGAGTTCGCTTCCATCGACCAGAAGCCCGTGCGCCTGATCGTGCTGCTCGCCAGCCCGGTGGACCGCACCGCGGACCACATCCAGGCGCTCGCGAAGATCAGCAAGGTGATGGCCAGCGAGGAGAACCGCTCCCGCGTCTACGCCGCCTCGACGCCCGAAGAAATCCTCTCGATCCTCAAGCAGGCCGACACCGGCGCCTGACGACGCGCGCGGGTTGGTCCCGCGGGGCGCCTGTATACTCCCCCGATGCGCCCCGCCCGCGCCACGCTCGACGAATCGCTCGTGCGCCAGCCCGTGCGCGTGGACCCCGCGCCCGGCGAACGCCCCGATACAGACACTCCGATGCCGCGCTCCGTCGAGCAACTCGGCCCGCTCATCGAAGCCCACCTCGCGGCGTTCGTGCGCACCGCGCCGCTGCCCGAGAACCTGCGAGAGGCCATCGCGTACTCGGCGCTCTCGGGCGGCAAGCGCCTGCGCCCGCTGCTCGCGCTGCTCGCCGCGCAGGCCGTCGGGGGCGACGAGCGCGCCGCCCTGCCCTCGGCCACGGCGCTCGAACTCGTCCACGCCTTCTCGCTCGTGCACGACGACCTGCCCGCGATGGACGACGACGACCTCCGACGCGGCCTGCCCACCTGCCACATCAAGTACGGCGAGGCGATGGCCATCCTCGCGGGCGACGCGATGCTCTCCCTCGCCTTCCAGGCGCTCGCCACGCAGTCGCCCGACCCCGCGCTCGCCGGCTTTCTCGCCATCGAACTCGCGCAGGGCACCACCGCGATGATCGCCGGCCAGGTGTACGACACGCTCGGCGGCATGCCCGAGGGCCTCTCGCAGCAGGACGGCGTGGCGCTGATCCATAAGAATAAGACGGGCGCGCTGCTGTGTGCTTCGTGCCGCATGGGCGCCACCGCGGCGCTATGGCCGAACCTGCACACGCCCTCGCTCGACGCGGTCACCCGCTACGGCTGGGCGGTGGGGCTGATGTTCCAGATCGTCGATGACATTCTTGATGTCGAGCAGACGACCGAGGCCCTCGGCAAGCGCGCCGGCAAGGACCAGGACGCGGGCAAGCGCACCTACCCGGGCGCCATCGGCGTCGAGGCTTCGCGCGCCGAGGTCGAACGCCTGCGAGCGCTGGCGCACGCCGCGCTCCGCCCGCTGGGCGACCGGGCCAAGCCGCTCGCGGACGTGTGCGACTTCCTCGCCGTCCGCACGCGCTGAGGGGGGCGTCGGAATGACGGAGTCGATACGAAACCAATGCGTGGCCAGCAGAGCGCCTCTGCGCACGTGCCCCGCGAGCGCGGTCGGCGTCTATCTGGCGAAAGACCGCGCTCGCGGGGCTCGCGGCTCACCAACGCGCGACTCATCGGAACGTGCAGGTCCCCGATGACGGCGTCGGCCCTTCCTCTCCCGTGCCGCGCGGGAGAGGCGCAGGTGAGGGCTCCACGCCTTCCGCGCCCACTCCACCGAATGCCGACGGTGACGGGCGGGAGGCCGATCGGGGCCCATATTCCGCGGTCCGGGCGCTCCGATTCCCGCGAGTTCCCGCGAGGGCCCTCGGGTAGACCCATTCTCCCGCTCGCGGCGTACAACTGACTACACTCTCCCCCTTGGGTCGGCGGTTCCCGCCTCCCCGCCCGGCCAGGACGGCCCGGCGCCCCCTCCTGACGGAGCAACGACCTCCCGATGTCGATCCTCGAAACGATCCGCACACCGGCCGACCTCCGGCGCCTTTCCGTTGACGAACTGCCGGCCCTCGCGGACGAGATCCGCACGGCGATCGTCGCGCAGGTCTCCAAGACCGGCGGGCACCTGGCGCCCAACCTCGGCGTGGTCGAACTCACCATCGCGCTGCACTACGTGTTCGACTTCGGGCACGACCGGCTGCTGTTCGACGTCGGGCACCAGTGCTACCCGCACAAGCTGCTCACCGGGCGCCTGCCGATGCTCGCGAACCTGCGCACGCGCGCGGGCATGGCCGGCTTCCCCGAGCCGCGCGAGTCGCCGTTCGACCTGTTCAGCGTCGGGCACGCGGGCACCGCGATCAGCACGGCCGTGGGCATGGCGCGGGGCGACACGCTCAACAAAGAAGCGTTCGACCCGCAGACGAACCCGGCGGGCCGGCGCGTGGTGTCGCTGATCGGCGACGCGTCGATCGTTAACGGCGTGGCGATGGAGGGGCTGAACAACGCGGGCACGCTGCCGCGCCAGTTCCTCGTGGTGCTCAATGACAATGGGATGTCGATCAGCCACCCGCAGGGCGCGGTTGCGCAGTATTTCGACCGGCTTCGCATGAACCCGGTGTACACCGACTTCAAGCGCACGGCGCGCCGCATGCTCGAGGGCGTGCCGGGCGGGCGCCTGCTGGAGGACGCGTACCACCGCGCCGGCGAAGCGACGAAGGCGTGGATCAACCAGCGCGCCGAGCACGGGCCCGAGCACGGCTGGTTCGAGCGCTTCGGGCTCATCACCGTCGGCCCGATCGACGGGCACGACTTCCCCACGCTGCTCGAGTTCCTCGCCGAGGCCCGCGACTTCGACCGCCCGATGGTGCTGCACGTGCAGACCATCAAGGGCAAGGGCTACCCATTCGCGGAGCGCGACGCGGAGCGATTCCACTCGCCCGCGGCGTTCACCGTCAAGGGCGAAGACCCGGACAGCGCCACCGTGCCGCTGACCAGCGCCGGCTGCCAGGTCGAGATCAAGAAGTCCGGCCGCTCGTTCA
>CAYVSR010000158.1:0-6803 GCA_964453125.1 uncultured Phycisphaeraceae bacterium
GGCAAACGACGTCAGCCGAATCGATGACGACTCCACCCGTCTCCCGGGGCTGCGGACCCGCCAGACGGAGGCGGTCACCGCGCCAACGACCTCTGCTGCCTCCCAGCCCTGCGCTCGCGGCTCGCCCGTGCCCGGCGCCTCAAGCGCGGGCCCGAACCGCACTTCGACCACGCGCCGCTCGACGTTCGCGGTGGCCTCGACACCGTCCGCGAACGTGGCCTCGGCGCCGAGCCACGGCGTGGCGATGCCGCTCGATTCCCTCGGCGCCGTGACGATCACGCCCTCGCGCGCATCGACGCGCGCGAGCACGAATCCCGCGTCGCGGAGGGTGTCTTTGACTGTCTGAAACGCGCTCGCGTACCCGCCGGCGGGCACGACGAACGAGGCTTCCGCCGGGGCGGCTCCGGTTGACGCGACGCCCTCCGGCGGGGGCTCGCTCGCGCAGGCGCCGAGCGCGAAGGCCGCCGCACATGCCGCGAGTCTGACGATGCGCCGCGGGAGGTTCACTCGCGCAGAATACGCGGCCACGGGCGCGCCGGGAAGCCGCCCGGCGCGCGGTAGGATCGGCCCCATGGCCGAGCGAGTCATCCCCGGAAACGCCGTCGTCGCCCAGTCCGGCGGGCCCACGGCCGTAATCAACCAGTCTCTCGTGGGCGTGGTGGAGGCCCTGCGCGCGGCGCCCGCGAGCGTTGGCATCACGACCATCTTCGGCGCCCGCCACGGGGTGCGCGGCATGACGAAGGACGAGTTCCTCGACCTCGGGCGCTACTCCCAAGGCGAACTCGACGCTGTCGCCGCCACCCCGAGCGCCGCGCTGGGCTCGACCCGCGACAAGCCGGACCAGGCGTACTGCGTGAAGATCGTGGAGGGGCTCAAGCGGCGCGAGATCCGGTATTTCTTCTACATCGGGGGCAACGACTCGTCGGACACGTGCCGCATCGTGTCGGAACTCTCGAACGCCTCGGGCTACGAACTCCGCTGCTTCCACGTGCCCAAGACGATCGACAACGACCTCATGATGAACGATCACACGCCCGGGTTCGCCTCCGCGGCGCGCTACGTGGCGCTGGCGTTCTCGGGCGACAACCTCGACAACGCGGCGCTGCCGGGCGTCAAGATCAACATCGTCATGGGCCGGCACGCGGGCTTCCTGACCGCCGCGAGCGCCCTCGCCCGCCAGCGCGATGGCGACGGCCCCCATCTGATCTACGTCCCCGAGACACCGTTCGACCTCGACCGGTTCGCCGCCAGCGTGGAAGCCTGCGTGAAGAAGCACGGGCGCTGCCTCATCGCGGTCTCGGAGGGCATCCAGGACGCCGCGGGCAAGTCGATCGCCGAGACCCTCGCCGCGGGCACGCGCGAGCGTGACGCGCACGGCAACATCCAGTTGTCGGGCACCGGGGCGCTGGGCGATCTGCTGGCCGAACGCCTCAAGGCGAAACTCACCCCTCCGGGCGGCAAGCCGCCGCGCGTCCGGGCGGACACCTTCGGCTACGCCCAGCGCTACTGGCCCGACGCCTCGCCGGTGGATGCGGCCGAGGCACGCGAGGCGGGGCGCGCCGCCGTGCAGGCGGCGCTCTCGGGCGAGACGAGCGGCTCGATCGCCATCGAGCGCGTGTCGGACAACCCGTACAAATCGCGCATGCGCCTCGTCAAACTGACCGACGTCGCCGCCAAGACGCGCCACATGCCCAAGGAGTTCCTCCGGGGCGATGCGGACGTCACGCCCGAGTTTCTTGACTATCTGCGCCCGCTGGTGGGCGAACTGCCGCGCTTCGGAAGGCTGTAACACGAAAGGAAGCCCGATGCCCGAGCGACCCGCCACCGACCTCGCGCGCCGCGACTTCCTCGCTTCTGCCGGCGTGTCGGCGCTCGCCGGCGCTTCGCTGGGGGCCCTGCCCGCGACCGCGCTTGCGCAGGCTGCGCCCGCGCAGGGCGCGAAGGGCCCCGGCGGGCCCGTCGTCGTCACCTCCGCCAACGGCCTGCGCGCCGCGGCGAAGGCGTACGAGATGCTCGGCGCGGGTGAGGACCCGCTCGACGCCTGCGTCGAGAGCGTGCGCATCATCGAGGACGATCCGAAGGACAGCTCCGTCGGCTACGGCGGGCTGCCCAACGAAGAGGGCGTCGTCGAACTGGACGCGAGCGTGATGCACGGACCGTCGCACCGGGCTGGCGCCGTGGCCGCGCTGCGGAACATCAAGAACCCCGCGGCGGTGGCGCGCGAGGTTGCGCGGCGCACGGACCACGTGCTGCTGGTGGGTGAGGGAGCGCTGCGGTTCGCGGTGAAGATGGGCTTCCAGGAGGAGAACCTCCTGACGCCCGAATCGCACAAGGCGTGGCTGAAGTGGAAGTCGGTCATGTCGCGCGAGGACAAGTGGCTCCAGCCCGACGAGTTCGACCTGCCCACGAAACTGGACGCGAAGGGCGAGCCGGTCTCGGCGCTCCAGTTCGACTTCGATCGGCACGACCCGCACGCGGTGGCGCTCGCGGCGCACGGCGTGCCCCACACCACGGGCACGGTGCACTGCTCGACGCTCACCAAGGCCGGCGACATGGCGGGCTGCACGTCGACCTCGGGCCTGTCGTGGAAGATCCCCGGGCGGGTGGGCGATTCGCCCCTCATCGGCGCGGGGTGCTACACCGACAACGACGTGGGCAGCGCGGGCGCCACGGGGCGTGGCGAGGCGTGCATCCAGATCTCAGGCTCGCGGTTCATCGTGGCGCGCATGGCGATGGGCGACACGCCCGCCGAGGCGTGCATGGCGGCGATCAAGATGGTGGTCGACAAGACCACCGCGCCCCGCCTGCTGGGGCGCAAGGCGCGCCCCGCGTTCTCGCTCACCTTCTACGCCCTCCGCAAGGACGGGCTCTACGGCTCGGCGACGATGCACCAGCGCAAGAAGGACGCCAAGCCCGACTCGTGGGAGGCCCGCTTCGCCGTGGCCGACGCGAGGGGCGCGCGTCTCGAAGAGAGCCCATTTCTGTTCGAGGGGGAGTGAGGAGCGGGGGGGAGGAAGGGACAGAGGGACAGAGGGACGAAGGGACGGAGGCACGGAGAGCAATTGAGCGTCTTGGCGCCACTGCGCCTGTGTGCCTTGGCGCTTTTGTCCCTCTGTCCCTCTGTCCCTCTGTCCCTCTGTCCCTCTGTCCCTTCGTGCCTCCGTCCCTCCGTGCCTCTCCGCCGAATCTCCTATTCTGACCGCATGTCGCTGACCTGCATCACGGCGGGCGAGTCGCACGGGCCGGGGCTGCTCGCGCTGGTCTCCGGGCTGCCCTCGGGGGTGCGCGTCGATCTCGGGTTCATCAACGCGGAACTCGCGCGCCGGCAGGGCGGCTACGGGCGCGGCGCTCGCCAGCGCATCGAGCACGACACGGTGGAGGTCTATTCCGGCGTGCGCCAGGGGCGCACGATGGGTTCGCCGGTCGCGCTGCTGGTGCGCAACGCGGACTCACGCCTCGACGACGACGCCAAGACCCCGCCCGTCCACCGCCCGCGCCCCGGGCACGCGGACCTCGCGGGGGCCATGAAGTGGCTGACGACCGACTGCCGCGACGTGCTGGAGCGCGCCAGCGCCCGCGAAACCGCGGCCCGCGTCGCCGGCGGCGCCCTCGCGCGCTGCATGCTGCGCGAGTTCGGCATCGAGACGTTCGCCTTCGTGCGCAGCGTGCACAGCGCGGCGACTGAGATTGCGGTGACGCCCGACAACTGGCGCTCGCTCCGCGCCGCGCGCGACGCGTCGGACGTCGCCTGCCCCGACCCGACCGCCGCGGCGAAGATGGAGGACGCCATCCGCGCCGCGAAGGTCGACAAGGACACCGTGGGCGGGCTGATCGAGTGCCACGTCTTCGGCGCCCCCTTCGGCCTCGGCTCGTGCGCCTCGTGGCAGGAAAAACTGGACGCCCGCCTCGCCTACGCCGTCATGGGCATCCAGGCGATCAAGGGCGTCGAGATCGGGCTGGGCAAGGAGGGCGCATCGCGGCGCGGCAGCGAGGTGCACGACCCCATCCGCTTCGATCGGGCGCTCGCGGACTCCGGCGCGCCCACCCTCGGCTTCGCGCGCGACGGCAACAACGCAGGCGGCGTCGAGGGGGGCATGAGCAACGCGCAGCCCATCGTGGTGCGCGCCGCCATGAAGCCCATCTCGACGCTGCTGCGAGGCATGCCCAGCGTGGACCTCCGCTCGCGCGACGCGCAGGAGAGCCAGTACGAGCGCAGCGACATCTGCGCCGTGCCCGCGGCGAGCGTGGCGCTTGAGAACATCGTCGCGTTCGAGATCGCCGCGGCGATGCGCGACAAGTTCGGCGGCGACTCGCTGCTGGAGATGCGCCAGAACTACGACGCGTATCTGGAGGCGGCGCGAGCGCTGCCGCTCGACCCGCCGGTTGGCGGGGCGATCGCGTGACCCGAGAAGAGGGGCATTCAACGCGGAGGGCGCGGAGATCGCGGAGGGTTGAATCCTCGCGCTCGCGGAAATGCAAGGCCGTATTCGCTCGCCCCGCTCCGGCTTGACTCAGCAGAAGCCTTCTCTGCGCCTTCTGCGAACTCTGCGTTCCATTCCGGCGCTGTTCAGCCGCCGCGATTCGGCTGCCGTCGCCGACCTAGCGGGTCGCCTCACGCAGCGCGATCAGCGAATACGCCGTGATGAGCACGGGGTTGTTCTCCATCCAGCGCTCGTCCACCGACTTGAACGAGCCGTCGGCGTTCTGGAGGGACGCGAGGCGCTCGACGAGGTCGTCGGCCCAGTCGCGCGCCTGGCCGACCATGGCGGCGGAGGTCGCGCCGCCGACGCCGGCGGGGTCGGTGGCCGGGTCGATCGGGGTGATCGTCGTCTCGCCGGTCGCGCGCATCGCGCGGGCAAACGCAAGGAAGTAGTAGTACAGCCCCTCCGCGCCCACGCCCGGGTTCTCTTCGAGCGTGTAGTTGCGCCGGGCCCAGTCGACCGCGGCGATCACGCGCGGGTCGTCCTTCGTGAGGCCGGCGTAGATGAGGCTCTTGAAGCCCGCGTAGGTCATGGAGCCGTAGCAGCGCAGGCGAGACACTTTCGTGCCGTCGTCCATCGTCTCCTCGGCCATCGCGGCCTTCTCGTCGACCATGGTCTGCCCGCTGCCGACCTGGTCGCGGCTGAGGCTGGTGGCGTAGATGAACCCGCCCTGGCGGCTGCCCGCGGCGTAGGGCATGTCGTTGACGGTCGCGCCGCCGGGCGCCGTCTCGAGCATCTGCACACGCGCAAGGAACACGAGCGCGCGGCGGTACGCCTCGTCGTCCGCCGGCAGGCCCGAGTCGTGCATGCCCTGGAGCATGAACTGGAGGTTGGAGAGGTCCGGCCTGCCGTGACGCCCGTAGCCGATGCCGCCGTAGAACGGGTGCTCGCGCGTGACCTTGGTGGGCGCATCGGGCGTCTGCTTGTTGGTCGTGGCCTCGCCGATGCCGGACTTGGGGTCGCTCTCGGGCGCGGCGACCTCGCTCCACTGCAGGCGGCGGAGGAAGTCCTGTGCGGGACCGATGGCCTCGGCGGCCTCGCGCGTGCGCACCAGCGCGAGCGCGGAGAGGCAGACCGACGTGTTGTACGAGGGCAGGATGCGGTCGTACACGCCGCCGTCAGGCTGGCGGAAGGACAGCAGGAACTTCACGCCCTTGGCGATCGACTCGTCGCGCTCCGCCGCGGCGTCGGCGCCGGGCGCGGTGAGCATGCCGGTCAGCACGAGGGCCGTGATGGCGGGGAAGGTCGGGCTCTTCTCGTCCGTCGCGACGCTCCAGCCGCCGGTGCGCGCGTCCTGCTGGGCGCGGAGGTACGCCTCGGCCCTGGCGGCGACCGCCTCGCCCTGAGCCTTTCGCTCGGGGCTGATGGCCAGCGCCGCGGGCGCGAGGACGACGACGACGACAAGAGCGCTGGCACGACGCACGGTTCGCATGGCGATCCTCCGACTGGGGCGCGCCCTATTGGAGGGCGCGACGCCGAACTCTACCGGGGCGCCGCGTGCAGGACGACCCCCGCCGCGACGACGGCGGCGGTCTCGATGCGCATGGCGTGCGGGCCGAAGCGGGCGATCCGGACACCCGCGTCGCGAGCGCGTGCGATCTCACCGGGCGTGAAGCCGCCCTCGGGGCCGATGAGCAGCCGGATCGACGCTGGCGCGCCGGACGGGTGGGCGTAGGTCTCCCCCGCGCCGTCGGCGAGCACGATCGCGACGCCGGGCGCGGGCGCGACAGCCTCGTCGAAGGTCGCGCCGGGCTCGAGGCGCAGCAGCCAGGCGCGCCCGCACTGCTTGCACGCCTCTCGGACGATGCGGTCTTGACGAGCAACCTTGGACTCGCGCGGATCGACGACGGTGCGCGCGGAGCGCAACGGGCGCCACGACGCCGCGCCCGCCTGCGTGAGGAGGTCGATCATGTCGTCGAGGCGCGGGCCCTTGGGCGTTGCGCCCCATACATCGACCGCGGGCGCGACGGGGGCCGCTTCTGATTCGGAGACGATGCGGAGTTCGAGGTCCCGCTTGGCGGTGACGATCTCGGCCTCGGCGATCAGCCCGCGGCCGTTCATGAGCGTGACGCGGTCGCCGGCGTCGAAGCGCTTGACCTTGCGCGCGGGTTCCGCCTCGTCGCCGGTGACGACGCAGACGAAGCTGGTGCGACGCTCGGCGAAGTCGAGATCGCGCAGCAGGTAGTTGGCCGTGTTCAGGTCGTCGCGCGAGTTGATGTTGACGTACTTGCCGACCAGCTCGAACGGCGCGACGCGCACCCCCTGGCGGGCAAGCCCGCCGAGCCACGAGGTCCAGTCGCGCGGCCCCGCCTCGGGATTGCC
>CAYVSR010000159.1:0-4259 GCA_964453125.1 uncultured Phycisphaeraceae bacterium
CGCCCTCGCCAAGGCCGAGCCCGGCAAGGAAGCCCGCATGAAGGACGCGGTCGCGTTCCTCAACGGCCCCTACGCCAAGGGCACGCTGCTGAACAACGTCTCGCCGACGCTGACGATCAACTGGTCGAGCGACCCGGCGATCAAGACGATGGCCGACCTCAAGGGCAAGGTCGTCGTCCTCGATTTCTGGGCCACCTGGTGCGGGCCGTGCATCCGCTCCTTCCCGCAGGTTCGCGAGCTGGTGCAGCGCTACGAGGGCTACCCCGTCGCGGTGATCGGCGTCACCAGCGTGCAGGGGCGCCACCACCCGAAGGAAGGGACGCCCGTCGATTGCAAGGGCGACCCCCAAAAGGAAATGGGCCTGATGTCCGGCCTGATGAAGGACCGCGAGATGACCTGGCCCGTCGTCTTCACCGAGCAGTCGGTCTTCAACCCGGACTACGGCGTGATGGGCATCCCGCACGTCGCCATCCTCGACGCCGAGGGCAAGGTGCGCTACAACGGCCTGCACCCTGGCATGGACACCGAGGGCAAGTTCCACAAGATCGACGCCCTGCTGAAGGAAGCGGGCCTGTCGACCCCGGCCGGCAAGTAAGCGGCGCGCGCCTGATTCCACACGCGACTCCCGCGGGCCGGATCGACGATCGATCCGGCCCGCCTTTCGTTTTGGTGGATACTGCGCGCGTGCCCCTCCGACGCCTCAACCTTCTCGCGGGCGTGCCCAACCGGCGCGAGGTGGTGTCGTGGGCGATGTACGACCTGGCGAACCAGTCGTTCACCGTGCTGATCAACACGGTGTTCTTCGCGATCTATTTCAAGGAGCACGTGGTCCGCGACCCGAGCCGCGGGCAGGCGCTGTGGGGATACGCGGTCGGCGCGAGCAACCTCGCCGTGCTGCTGTGCGCCCCGGTGTTCGGCGCCATGGCCGACCACGCCGGCGCCAAGAAGCGTGCGCTGCTGGCACTGACTGTCGCCTGCGTCTCGCTGACCGCGCTGCTCGGCGTCGTGACGCCCGCCTTCGCGGGCGCCGTCGCGGCGCTGACCGCGCTCTATATCGCGGCGAACTTCTGTTTCGCCTCGGCCGAGTCCTTCGTCAGCGCGTTCCTGCCCGAGATCGCCCCGCCCGGCGCCATCGCGCGCATCAGCGCCTTCGGCTGGACGCTCGGCTACGTCGGCACGCTGCTCGTGCTCCCCGCGTCGCTCCTGATCGTCGGGACGAACGGCGTGACCGCGGGCGAGCACAGGGGCGTCTTCCTCTTCGCCGCGGCGTGGTTCGGCGTGTGCTCGGTCCCCACCTTCCTGTTCGTGCGCGAGCGGGCCGTACGCTCCGACGCCGGTCCGGGCCCCTCGGCGTTCCGCGCGGGATTTTCCCGCCTCGCCCAGACGGCCCGGGGCGCAGCACGCCACCGGCAACTGTTGCGGTTTCTCGGCGCGTTCGCCGTGTACTCCTGCGGCACGCAGACGGTCATCTACTTCGCGAACATCGTCGCCAAGGACCAGTGCGGGTTCTCCGACACCAAGCTAATCGTCTTCATGCTGCAACTGGGGCTCGCCGCCGGCGCCGGCGCCCTGCTCTCGGGCGCGCTGGACGCGCGCCTCGGGCGGCGCGGCGTGGTCGTGCTCAACCTGTGCCTGTGGATCGGCGCCACGCTCGGGGCGGCGCTCGTGCCCAAAGTCCCGGCGTACGAGTGGGCCTTCTGGCTGGTGGGCAACGGCGTCGGGCTGGCGCTCGGGGGCGTCGGCACGGCGAGCCGCGCCATGGTCGGCGCCCTCACGCCGCGCGATAAGTCGGCCGAGTTCTTCGGCCTCTGGTCGCTGGCGTACCGCCTCGCCGGGGTGATCGGTCCGGCCGCGTTCGGCGCGCTCAGCGCGGCGCACGGCTCGGGCACGGCCCTCCTGCTGGTCGTCGCCTTCTTCGCGCTCGGCCTCGTCGGCGTGGCCTTCGTGGACGAGCGGGAGGGCGAGCGCGCGGCGGCGGGGCCCGACCCGTCCGCGTGACGTCCTCAGCGCAGTCGAAGCGCCTGCATCCGACGCACCGCCTCTTCGAGGGTCTCTTTGCGCTTGCAGAACGCGAAGCGGGCGAGGCTCTTGCCGCGGGCTGGATCGGAGTAGAACCCGCCCGGCGGGATGGCCGCGACGCCGATCTCGCTGGTCAGCCAGCGCGCGAAGTCCGCGTCGTCCGCGCGACCGAACGCCGAGTGGTCGGCCATGATGAAGTACGCCCCGGCCGGCGCGTACGCCGTGAATCCCAGCGCGGCGAGCGATTCGAGCAGGAACGCCCGCCTCTGGGCGAACGTGGCGGCCAGCCCGAGCGAGTACGCCTCGGCCTCGGGGGACCCGATCGCCCGCGCGGCGGCGTGCTGCATGGGGGTGCTGGTTGCGAAGGTCAGGAACTGGTGCGCCGCGCGCACGCCCGCCGTCAGGTTCGGCGGCGCGATGGCCCAGCCGATCTTCCAGCCGGTCAGGCTGAACGTCTTGCCCAGGCTGTGGAGCGTGACGGTGCGCGCCGCCATGCCCGGCAGCGACGCCAACGAGACATGCTCCGCGCCGTCGTAGACAAGCTTCTCGTACACCTCGTCGGTGATCGCGATCGCGTCGTGCTCCTCGCACAGGCGCGCGATCAGGTTCAGTTCATCGCGCGTGAAGACCTTGCCACTCGGGTTGTGCGGGGTGTTCACCAGAACCGCTTTCGTGCGCGGGCCGAACGCGGCGCGAAGTTCCCGATCGTCGAACGCGAACTCCCCGCGCACCACACCCCCGCCCGTGATCGCCCCACCGGGCGGCCGGAGCGTCACGAATCGCGCCACGCCCCCCGCCATCGCCACGCACGCCCGGTACGAGTCGTAGAACGGCTCGAAAAGCACGACCTCGTCGCCCGGCTCGATGAGCCCCAGCAGCGTCGCGGCGATGGCCTCCGTGCACCCGCTTGTCACCGTGACCTCGCGCGTCGGATCCGCCTCCAGCCCGGTGCGGGCTTTCCAGTCCCGCGCGATCGCCTCGTTCAGGGCCGGCAGCCCGAACATTCTCGCGTACTGCCCGTGCCCGGCGCGCACAGCTTCGATCGCGGAGTCTTTCATGAACTCCGGGCCGTCGAAATCGGGGAAACCCTGCGCAAGGTTGATGGCGCCGTGCTCGGCCGCCAAGCGGGACATCTCGGTGAAGATCGTCGAGCCGAATGGCGCGAGTCGCGCGACCACGCCGTGTGCGTTCGCTGGCATCGGGATAGCGTACCGCCCGTCCGCGAGCCCCCAGCCGCGCCGACACCCGGAGCGCCCCGCCATGTCCCGTGCCCTCGCCGCCGTCCTCCTGCTCGTCGCGTCCAACGCGTTCATGACGTTCGCGTGGTACTACCACCTCAAGCAGAAGACGTGGCCCCTGCTGGTGGCGATCGGCGTCTCGTGGCTCATCGCGCTGCCGGAATACTGCCTGCAGGCGCCAGCCAACCGGCTCGGGCACACGGGGTTCGGCGGCTCGTTCACGGCGCCGCAATTGAAGGTGATCCAGGAGGCGATCACGCTGCTGGTGTTCGCGGCGTTCAGCGTCGTGATCCTGAAGGAGAAGCCGCGCGTAAACGAATGGGCGGCATTCGGGCTCATCATGCTCGCGGTGGTTGTCGCGATGTGGGGGCGTGGCAGCGAGAGCGCGCTCTCGACCGCGCACGCGCCGGCAGCAAACGAAACCGCCCGGCCGTAGAGCGCGGCCGGGCGGTCGATGATCTGGTTGCGAGGCGTCGACCGAGGGCGATCACTCAGCGGCGGCGCCGGGTGAACACGGCCAGGCCGGCGAGGAGCGAGCCGGCGATGCCGGGAGCGGGGATCGCGGTGTAGGTGTACGTGATCGTCACGTCGCCGAAGGCCTGCGACTGGGTGCCCTGCGACATGGCGCCGCCGAACGCCTGACGGAACGAGGACGCGTTCGCGGTGATCGTGTACGCGATCGAGCCGAGCCCGATGAACGCGGAAAGATCGTCCACGCCGGTGAGGCTGGCAAGGCCCTGGCCCGCGTCGTCGAACGACACGTTGTAGCCAGAGGTTCCGGCGAAATCGTACACGCCGTCGTGCACGCCGAGCAGGCCGGCGTTCTCGTTGACGCTCGCAGCCACAACCGGCGCGAGCAGACCGGCGCCGTTGAGAGAGACGCTGTACGTCAGTCGCGAGAGATACTGCGAGCCCGACGTGGCGCTCATGTTCTCGCCGAAGTGACGCCCGACGTACCCGACGTTGGCGACAATCTCGACGCCCTCGAGCGTGCCGAGGGTG